>NZ_QHCU01000001.1:300000-447500 GCF_003545925.1 Leptospira yasudae
AACTTCTACAGGACGTCCTCGGTAAAAACCCTCAGACCACGTTTGTCATCATCGAAGAAGTGGAAACGGACAATTGGGGAATCGGCTTTGATCAAGTCAGCGAACTTCGGAAAAAACAGACCTAACCGAATTCGGACTCAGAACTTTATAAAAACTGAATATTCCCTTATCTATTGCAGTTCATCTTGTTGCGGATGATGGAGCATTCCTTCTTCTTTTTACCGATCGTCAAAAAACCTTCCGCGCTTTCTCCGTCGTCGAAAAATCTTCCGCTAAAAACGGCTCCGTTTGCGAATCGATACGTTCCGGTCCCTACCTTCTTGTCGTTTTGAAAATAACCGGCATATTTGTCGCCGTCGCGGTAGTGTATGTTACCGAAACCATGTCGCTTATCATTTTTAAAACTTCCGGAATACGCTTCGCCCGAATCGTAAACGTAAATCCCGCTTCCGTCCCTACAATTACCGCTTTTGCATCCGGGGGAGGAACCTACATACGCAGATAATGATTTCGTTTCTTTTTTGGGAGAGAGATTGCGATCTTCGTCCGAATGCGATTCCTCGGACTCGACGTATTTTTTCGGCTGGCCTTGTGCGTCTTCTTGAAAGAACTTTCTTTCCTTCAATTCCGGTTCCAAGTCCAGATCTTCTTTCTTTTTGGAACCGGTCGTTTTGGAAATTTCTTTTTTAGGAGCGTTCTTATTCTTCTTTCCGCAGGCAACGGACGTGAAGACGAAAAGAAGAACGACTCCTAACGTTAGAATTCTTTGTTGTCCGGTTCGCCCCGAAACCATCGTCGCCCTCCATTCTAAGTCCTTCTTAGAATATCGGATACGAATTGCCGGTTCCGAAACGGTCTTAGGAATTTTTCTTCAAACGAATTACGCTGATTTCGGACGGAGCGCCGAGTCGAATCGGCGGTCCCCAATATCCGGTGCCTCGGCTTACGTAAATCCAAGTGTCCTTGTGCTTATGCAGACCGGCGACGAACTTCTGCGCGAGATAGATCAGAAGATTCCCCGGAAAATATTGTCCGCCGTGCGTATGGCCGGAAAGTTGAAGATTGAATCCGGCGGCCGCTCCTTCAAAGACGCTGTTCGGCTGGTGCGCGAGCAGAATCTTATAGTCCGATCCTTCTCCGCCTCTCATCGCTTGATGCGGATCGGTTTTATGTTCGGCGATGATCGTTCCCGCTTTGAGATCGGTTACGCCTGCAAGAGTGACGTTCGCCTTTCCATGTTCGAGAATTTGGTTTTCGTTTAACAAAACTTGTATGCCGTGTTTCTGCAATTCTCGAATCCAAGAAAGAGCGCCCGAATAGTATTCGTGATTCCCGGTTACGAAGAAGGTTCCGTGTTTGGATTTCAGATCCGCAAGCGGAGTGATATGATGTCCGAGTTTACTCACAGGCCCGTCGACCAAGTCCCCCGTGATCGCGACGAGATCGGGTTCAAGTTCGTTGACCCTTCTTACCACCGATTCGAGAAATCCCTTTTTGATCGTAGGCCCGATATGGATGTCCGAGATTTGGACGATGCGAAAACCGTCCAAGGAAGAATGCAGATTCTCCTCCACTACGTCGATGGAAATCACCTTCAGTTTGCGATGCGCCTGATAAAATCCGATCCCCGTCAATCCGCCCGCAAGCCCGATCACGGAAAAACTGAGAAGTCGGTTTAAAAATTCTTTCCTTTCGATAAGGTCCACTCCGGCAGCTTCCGTTCCGGATTCGGACATAGGAAAGAATGTCGTGATTCCTCCGATCGATGCCGCGGTTATGTCCTTCAACAAAACGAGACTGAATAAGATCGTAAAAAAACCTAACCCAGTAAAGGCGAGATAGGAAAACGCGGTTTGAACCGATTCCTGACGCGAAGTCAAGCTGATGTAATAACTGACCGGAATGCTCAAGGTGAATAAAACGATCAAACCCCAGGCGAGCCAAGAAATCCAACCTTGGGCGCCTAAAGCCGGGATCAAACGAAAACCCGTATACGTGTAACCCAATGCGATGATGAGGGTGAATACGGAAAGAAAGATAAGAAAACGGGACAACTGATTTTCCATTACTTAAATAAGACCGGAAAAAACGCGGGAAGTTTCTTTTCAGATTCAATTCCTGTCGATGCCAAGTTATACTTTGCCATTTTCAGATCCTAGAATATTCCCAAACCCTTGACGAACCTTGTAATTCCTGTAGTATTGACAGAATATCTATGCCGCACGCTGATTTAGAATTTCAGAAACTCAAGAGTATTCTCAACACGAGTACGATCTTAAACGCGAATTTGGATCTCTATCAGCTGTTGCCTTTGATCATGCTCTACTCCAAGGATCTTCTCGAGGCGGAAGCGAGTTCTTTGTTTCTTCTGGACGAAACGGGAGAATTCTTATACTGCGAAGTGGCGCTGGGCGAAAAGGGCGAAATCATTCAAAAATACGGACGGCTCGACGTGGGACAAGGGATCGCGGGCTGGGTCGCCAAAGAAAAGAAACCGATCATTCTCGAGGACGCATATTCCGATCCTAGATTCAACCAAGCCTGGGATCAAAAAACCGGTTATAGAACTCGTTCCTTGGTTTGTGTTCCTTTGTTTGTGGAAGACAAGATCATCGGAACGCTGGAAATTCTCAACAAAACAAAAGAGCGTTCTTTCGATTCTTCCGATCTGAATTATCTTACCTCCTTATCCGAAGTCGCGGCGATCGCGATTCAAAACGCAAAGATTCACGATAATCTTAAAAAAAGAATTCTGGAACTTTCGCTTTTGTACGAATTCGAAAAACTCATCGTTTCGGAAAAGAGCATTCACGAACTCGGCAATTGGGTTTTGGAAAGAATCCTCGAATTTCTGGAAGCCAGAACCGGTACGATTTATCTCGCGGATCACACGAATCGAACGCTACGGATTCTCGCGGCAAAAGGAATTCCAAAAGAAGCCGTTCACACGATCGTCGTTCCTTTCGGGGAAGGAATCGCAGGCTGGGTCGCCCAAGAAAGAAAAAATCTTCTCATTCAGAATCTGGAGGAAGACAAACGCTACAATCAAAACGCAAAGTATAAGTTCGAAGCGAACTCGTTGATTTCTTCTCCTCTGATTTATCGGGACGAATTGCTCGGAGTGATCAGCGTAAACAGCAAGAACTCCGGTTTCGCATTTCATCAAAACGATCTCGAGATGCTCGGCGCGATCGCAAACCGTCTTTCGGTTACGATCAAGAACGCGGATCTATTTCATAAGGTTGTCGATTCGGACCGCGAACTGCAAAGAGCGCGCGAGGTGATGTCCAAGGTCATTCCCACCACGATTCCTTACGTCAAAGGTTTGGAGATCGGAGCGGAACATATTCCCTACTCCAACGTCGGCGGGGATTTTTACAGCATCTTTAAACTCGACGCGGAACGAACCGGCTTTTTGATCGCGGACGTTTCCGGTCACGGTCTTTCCGCTTCGGTAATCGCCGCCGTGATGAACACGATCATTTCCACTTACGATAAGGATATCCTTTCCAGTCCGTCCAAATTCTTTACGGGTTTAAACCACGCACTCAACAATAAGATGGCCGGAAATTTCGTGACCGCGTTTTACTGCGTGGTCGATACGGAAAAGAATACGATCTTGTATTCGAACGCGGGCCACAATCATCCCCTGCTGCTTCAACACGAAACGGACAATATGATCCCGTTGGAAACGAAAGGGAAATTGATCGGTGTGATCCCCGATCTTTTCTTCGAAGAATGTTCCATGAACTTCAAAGCCGGAGACAGATTGGCGTTGTATACGGACGGAATCTCCGAACATTCTTCCGAAGACAGATCCAAACGTTACAGTGAAGAATTGATTTCTCTTTCGATCCGCAAATCCGTTTCTCAAAACACGAAGGAAGCCGCCAACCGAATCATTTCGGATTGCGTGGAATACTGCAACCGCCCTAAGTTCGACGACGACGTCACTCTTCTCGTAATCGATCGCAAGTAATCGACGATTCGGATCAGCACGGCGCGTTCCTTCAAAAAGCCGACTCAAAAGAATTCGCATCTTTCTTTATATTAAAGATTCAAAATATTCTAAACCTTAAGATAAAAGCGCCCTTCAAAGAAGGACTCAAATCGAACTTTGTTCGTTTTAAATCCGCCCCTCGACTACGGATTTCGCGGGATCGAGTTTAAACCGAAGTCACTAACGTTAATTTGAACAAGCATTATATAATATACCGAATAAAATAAAATTCATGAATATTTTCGAAACCTCCCCGAGTCTAACTAGATGAAATAAGGAGGGTTCACCATGAATGCAATCACGATCTTTGCGCTTGCGTTGTTGGCAGTTCCTGTTTTTGCCCGTTTTGCTCGGGTGACAAAAGAAGCGATGGGAAGATATCACCTAATCGGCTTGGGTGGTTTGTTTTTGATCTTGGGTGAAGCTACCCGGATGACAGCAGATAAAATCACGCCGATTGCGACACTTCTTCCGGTCATAGACATTGTCACTGTGGTCTTAGCATATGCGGGGGTTCTCTTCGGGACACTGTGGTTATCAGTGTATTACATAAAACACCCGAATGAAATTTGAAAATTCTTAAACAAGAATCCAAGGAAAAGGCGGGTTTATCCCGCCTTTTTTCTGTACGCACGTCGCGGGAACTCTTACAATTCCATAAAACCGCCGGAAAATCCCCTTGCAAAGCGGTGTGGACGGTAAATCGTTCCTACTGCATGGACCGAAACGAAACACGAAAACATTCCATTCTCTACGCGGCCGATCCGCTTTGTCCTTGGTGTTATGGATTCGGTCCGGTCGTTCAAAAAATCAGGGAAGAATACAAGGACAAGATCCGTTTCGATCTCGTTTTGGGCGGACTGCGTTTCGGGGACAGCGCGGAAGTTCTGACTTCCGAATCGGCGCGCGTTCTCAAACACGAATGGAAGGACGCGGAGTTCATCACCAAACAGCCGTTTCAACTTGCGCCCTTGGAACAAAAAGAATTTCGATACGATTCGTTTGCGTCGTGTAAGGCCGTCGTAAGCGCGCAAAAGATCAAACCGGAAATCACATTCGATTTTTTGAATGCAATTTCCAAAGCGTTCTTTCACGAAAGCCGCGACCCGAATTCGATCGAGACGTTCATTGCGGTCGCCGAAACGTTCGGAATCGATCCGAACGAATTCCGTTCCGTTTATGAAAACGGGGACACGGATCTAGAAACCAAAAACGATTTTTATTTCGGCTTTTCCTTAGGAGTCAGCGCCTTTCCGACGCTCGTGTTTTCGGACGGACTGGAGAACGGAATTCTCACCCGAGGGTATTACTCGTACGAGCAAGTGGACTCCATTCTCAAGGATTACTTTCGATCGGTGAGAATTTAATTCGAAGTCGTTTGTTTTTCTTTTTTTCTTTCTTTGGATTCGGTCTTACCGACGTAGTTCGCGAGCACCAGAAGAATTCCTCCCAAGAACGCGGACCAAAATCCGGGTACAGATAAGGTTCCGGGAAACCAATCTCCGATGATGAGAATCACCCACGCGTTGATGATAAGCCCGATCAATCCCAAACTCAGATAGTAAAACACGATTCCGATTCCGAGAGTCATGATGATCAGGATAAGACGCAGGACCGCGTTGATCAGTACGAACGCGAATACGACGATCACCGAACTGACCCAACTGCCTACTACGTGAAAATCGGGATGAATTAAGGGAAAAACGAATTCGACAACGAGAGACATCAAGATTAAGGAAAAAAATAAATGGGTCATAGCACTTCCGCGTTAAACGTAAACGTCGATATTGTTTCCGATGGAAGGAGGAGGCGTTCCCGGTGGTACGACTTCCGAATCGGGACTTTTGACTTGGTTGTCCTGAGCCGCGACGATTTCTCTCGGAGACGAGCCTGTTGCTACGGGCGCATTCGAATCGGAAAATAGAATTTGTCTGGAGCCCACCGCCATGTAAGACATCGCCTTTCTCCTTTTCGGTAATTTTATCGGAGACTTCCCGCGGTTAAAGGGAAAAATGGGTACATCTTGGAAAAAACTTTCCAAAATTGGATATGATCCGCGGCTCTTCGATAAAGTCGTAATCGATTATAACATGAAACTGCAACAAGCTCTTGAATACGTTAAAAAAGGGGACCTTCCCGGAGCAAAAAAAGCTCTGATCGAATTTCTGCAAAACAATCCGGACGATCCGATCGGAAATTATCACCTGGGAATGTGTTATTCTCACTTGAACGAGCTCGATGCCGCGGAAGAAAAGTTGATCCGTGCGATTTCGTTCAACGAATCCTTTGTCGCCGCGCGAGTCGGTCTCGGCGTTTTATACGCGAAGAAAAAGGACAAACCCAAAGCGGAAATCCAATTCACGAAGGTTCTCGAGCTCGACGAAAATAATGTAAACGCAAAGAAGAATCTGGCTTCTCTTTATACCGGAACGGGGAACGTTCAAAAGGCGATCGATCTATATCTTTCCGTTCCGCCCGAAGAACGAAAGGACGTCGTTTCGCTCTATGCGATTTCCTTTTGTTATCTCAAATTGGATCGGCTTGCGGACGCGAGAGAATTCTTCCGCGAATTGGAAAAACAGCCGATTCCCGAACCGATGAAAAAGGAAGTTTCCGAACTGAAAAACCTCATCGAGGAAAAGAACATCGAGTCCGAAGGGATTTGGACCTTGATTCAAAAACCTGATTCTCCCAAAAATTGAAAGACCGCTTTCGATTCGGTTGATTTAGAATTGATAAACGACATTAAAAAATTCTTGTCTTTTTTCCCGATCCTTCCGAGTCTAAGTCTATAATGTTTCGCAACGTAATTCTACCGCCGACCAGCCTTGAGCTTCTCCTCCTCCTTAGATAGGGGGAGCCGGTAGAATTGTAAAATAACACACGAGCCTGCTCCTCCTGGAGTGGGCTTTTTTGTTTCCGGAGAATTCTTCCGATTCGGAAACCCACTCCTAAGCCGGCCGGTTTTAAGGAGAAAACCAATGAGACAAGATTCGGAATCGGGAAACGTAGACTTCTCCCGCGCGGTCAGCGCATCGGCAAGTTCGAAAGAAATTCAATTCGCTTCGGAAATTCTTCAGAACCCTCTTCCCAAACATCCGCCCTTTTTTATGGATGTGACCTTGAGAGACGGAAACCAAGCGCTGCGCAAACCTTGGAATCTCGATCAAAAAGAAACGATCTTTAAACAACTTCTGAAACTCGGAGTGCAAGGAATCGAAGTTGGATTCGCTTCCTCCAACGATCAAGAGTTCGAAGCCTGCAGTCATCTTTCTTCCATCGCGCCCGATAACGTCGTCATCTCTTCTCTTTCCAGAGCCGTGGAGAAGGAGATCGAAATTTCGTGGAAGGCGATTCGTCACGCTCCAAAACCGAGACTGCATATCGTATATCCGATCTCCGCGTTTACGATTCAAAACGTGTTGAAGCTGAGTCCTGAAAAGGTTTTGGAAAGAATTTCGGAATCGGTCGCTTATGCAAAAAGTTTGGTCGGGTCGAGAGGAGAGGTTCAATTTTCCGGAGAACATTTCGGAGACGCTCTGGAGAATTTGGATTTTGCGGTAGAAGCGTTTCGCACCGCGTTGAACTACGGAGCGGATGTGGTCAATCTTCCCAACACCGTGGAACGATATCGTCCTTGGTTGTTCGTTTCGATGGTGAAGGCCGTAACGAACGCGCTTCCCGAAGACACGAAGATTTCCATTCATACGCACAACGATTTGGGAATGGCGACTGCGACCACCGTCGAATCGTATTTTTCCGGAGCGGTTCAGTTGGAAACCGCGTTGAACGGTTTGGGAGAAAGGGCGGGAAACACGAACACATACGAGGTCGCAATCGCGCTTCACAACTGCGGCGTGAACGTGCCTCTGAATTTTTCGGCGATCTATGAAACGTCCCGTTTGGTTTCGTATCTTTCCGAAGTTCCGATCTACGAAAAAGCGCCGTTGATCGGCGAAGACGTGATCTCGCATCGATCCGGGATTCATCAGGACGGAGTCGCGAAAACGAGACATCTGCAGAAAGGCGCCTATCGCGCGTTTGACGCCGGTTTGATCGGAAGACCGGAAGGAGATCGGATCGAGTTCACGAGCCAATCGGGAAGAAGCGCGGTATTCTGCATTCTGAAAGACGCGGGGGAAGACATCACCTTGGAGCAAGCGGGAAGATTGCAGCCGATCTTAAAAAAGATCTCGGAAGAATCGGGAAGAGGAGAATTGACCTTGGACGAAATTCAAGTCGAGTGGAATAAGATGAAGGCGATCAGTTCTGCAAGTTAAAATGCGCGATGTAAGGCTGTGGGAACTCCCACAAAATGTGGGGGAATTCCGCTTGGATTCATGCAGTTTTTCTGATAGGGAAAAATTGCCTTAGCTTTCCCACAATGTTAAACGCAGCGCTTCGCTCTTTATGAATCGATCGTCATCACCACCCTGCGACGCGACCCATAGGAAGCGGCACATTGAGTTTTTTTCGAGCGGGGATCGGACCGTCTTTCGGGAAAGTTTGTCGGAACAAGTTTAAAATCCGACTTGCTTAGAACTTACGATCGTTCCTGTCCGGAGACTTTGGAAACATCCACGTTCGCGGCGGGGCAAGAATTCATGATTCCGTAAAAAAGAATTCCGTGAATCTCCCCTTGCAGCTGCATCATCGAATACGGAGAATTTAAAAGGAGTTCTGGCGTTGCGGTCATTTCGATCGCCGAGTTGATAAGAGCGGCAAAGATCGTCGGGTTGAGATCCTTTCTGATCTCTCCCTTTTCGATTCCTTGTTTTACAAGGGCTTGAATCGATTTGGAAACCGATTCCATTCTCACTTCTTTGATGTAAGCATAGTGATCCGGGGCTTGATCTCGAATTTCCAAAATGAATTCGTTTGCACCTGCGGGGAATTGGCTGATCTTGAAGTCGTTGATGGCCCTGATTTTTTCATGCACGGAAAGAGAATCGTCCTCGCTGATCTGCTGCAGCTTGGAACTCATGATCGCATGTTTCAAAGTGAGAATTTCGAACAGAAGATGATTTTTGTTTTCGAAATGTTTGTATAAAGTTTTACGGGATATTTTCAGAATCCTTGCGATTTCCTCCATCTTGGTCTTCGCGTAACCGTATTTTAGAAAAAGCTCAAGCGCTTTTTCCATAATCCGAAGTTTTACCTCATCCTGCTCCATCGCACTCATTCTTATCAGTTCAAACATTTTACGAAACTCTTTTTTTATATTCTAATCGAATTCGGAGCCCTTGTCGCTTTAGCAAAGAATGCGAAACGACTCCGAAATTCGTTCTCTTCTTACTTAGCGTCCGGGTCCGGAGAATTTCTTCTTACGAATTGATTCAACTTTTCGATGTAAGAGAAAGCCGCGGGAACCACCACCAGAGTAAGAATCGTGGAAGAGATCAATCCTCCGATGATCGCAACCCCCATGCTCGTTCTCTGACGGGACGCTTCGTTGAGCCCGATCGCGATCGGAAGCATTCCGGCGATGAGGGCGAACGAAGTCATCAAAATCGGTCTTAATCTTTCTCTTCCCGCTTCGATGATCGCTTCCTTCATCTCTCTTCCCTGATCCAGCAGCTGATTGGTAAAGTCCACGAGAAGAATCGAGTTCTTGGTCGCGACGCCGATCAACATGATGAGCCCGATCATCGAAAAGATGTCCAATGATTTTTGCGTCAGGAACAGAGCGATAAACGCTCCGCAAAGCGCGAGAGGCAACACGAGCATGATCGCGATCGGCGTGATAAAACTTTCATAGAGAGAAGCGAGAACCATGTAGATAAAGAGAACTCCGAGTCCCATCGCGATCGCCATGGAAGTTCCCATCTCCTTAAAACTTTCCGCCTGTCCCGAATATCCGATTCTAACTCCCGGCGGAAGAGGAAGTTCGGTTTGGCTGATCTTTGCAACCTCTTCCATCGCTCCCCCCATACCGGGGCCTTTCGGATTTACGTCCGCATAAATTTCCACGGCTTTGTTCCGGTTGAGTCGATTGATCGTCGCAAGTCCCGTGGTTTCTTCCGCTTTTGCAACGTTCTGAATCGGAATCAATCGGTTGTTGAAGTTCGGAACGAAAGAACTGTAAAAGTTTTCCTTGAGATCTCTTTGTGATTCTTTTAATCGAACTCGGATATCATACTCGACTCCGTTTTCACGATATACCGCCGGAGTCGTTCCTTCCACGAGAGTTCTAAGTTCGGTTCCGATCACGGTTCCCGGAACTCCGAGGAGGACTTCACGATCGCGGTCCGGCACGACTCGAAACTCGGGAGCGCCCGTGCGATAACTCGTATCGACGTCGAGAAGCGCGGGTGATTTTTGAAGACGTTTGAATAACTTCTTCGCATAATCTTCGACGACTTCTCCCTTTTGTCCGCTTACGGTGAGAGTAAACGGTCTTTGTCCCCCGCCCACGTTATCGATATCCTTTACGATCGGATTCGCATAGGCAAAGCCCGCGAGTTCCTCACGAAGAAACGCTTTGAACTGAGTCGTGTTCATCGTACGGTCTTTGGAAGGAACCATCTCGACGAACATGTTCGTGTTTCGATTCGTGTTGAACATTGCGACCAGCTTGATCTCTTTGTAAGAGCGGATCTTCTGATCGACTTCCTGCGCGACCTGCGCCATTTTTTCCACGGAAGTTCCCGGAGGCATGTCCAGGGTTACGGAGAATTTTCCTTCATCCTGAGCGGGCAAGAACGTTTTCGGAATGAATTTGGTAAGAACCAAACTCACGACGAAGATCAATACAGCGCTGGAAAGAATGAACAACGGCCGCTTGAGAGTGAATTTCAGGATGGAAGCGTATTTTTCCTCCAGCCAAGATTGAAACACATTAAAAATTCTTAATACGGAATCCAAGCCCGTTTCCAACTTTCCGAGAACTGCGAGGACCGGCGAAAATATTCTCGAAAGAATTCCTTTGGAAGCGTTGTTCTGAGAGCGGATTTTGGAATACGCAATCTCTTCCAAAGCGGTCGTCTCGGCCGCTTTATTCTTCCCTTTGCCTTTCGGAGCCTGAGTCGTAATTTCAGGAATCGCATCGTGTCCGGATTTATTTCCGTGATTCCCGATCTTTCCTCCGAAATACGCGGATAACATCGGCGCGATCGTAAGCGCGTCATACAAGGAGATGAGAAGCGCGAAACATACGGTTAAACCGAATTCTCTCAAAAACTGTCCCACGACCCCGCTGATGAACGCGATCGGCATAAACACCGCGATCACGGTCATCGTGGTTGCGATTACGGCTAACGTTACTTCTTTCGTTCCTTCGATGGAAGCTTCTCTCGCCGTCTTTCCCATTTCTCTGTGTCTGAAAATATTTTCCCGAACGACGATCGCATCGTCGATGAGCAGACCGACCGCAAGGCTGAGCGCGAGAAGAGTCATAACGTTTACGGTAAAGCCGGCGATCGCCATAAGAATAAACGCTCCCAAGAGAGAGTTCGGAAGTGCAAGTCCCGTGATCAAAGTGGAACGTACACTTCCCAAAAATAATAATACGACAATGATCGTGAGAATGATTCCGATGATGATCGTTTCCTTCACGTCGTAGATGTTGTTGTCGATCGTGATGGATGAATCGTTCGCCGCGGTGAGTTCGGGAGATCCCTTTCGTTTGGAAAGGTCTTGGTTGATTTCGGCCACCTTCTTCTTTACCGCTTGTGCGACCGCAACCGTGTTCGATCCGGATTGTTTATAGACTAAGAGAAAGACCGCCTTCTTCCCGTTAAAGTACGCTCTGGAGGTTTCATCTTCAACCGTGTCTTTAACTTCTCCGAGTTGTCCGATCTTAACGGGGACCTCGTTTCCGAACAAAGAAACCGGTGTGTCTCTGATTTCCTGCGGCGATTGGAATTCGTTGATGGTTCTATATACGAGTTCTTTGTCTGTCTTGCTTACTTTTCCGGCGGGAATGTTCATTCCTCCCGAAGCGAGTCGATTGGATACGACGAACGCGGGAATCATGTGTTCCTTGAGTTTGTGTCGATCCAGTTCGACGTGAATCTCCCGTTTGCGTCCGCCGTAAATGTTTACGTTTCCGACGTCTTTGGTCGTAAGAAGGACTTGTTTGATTTCTTCGTTGGCGATGTCGTAGAGTTCCGCTTCCGGCAGATCGGCTCTGAGCGCGATGATTAAGATCGGTTGATCCGCGGGATCGATTCTTCGGATCACGGGTTCTTTCGCGTCATCGGGTAACTTCGGTTTAACGCTGGAGACTTTGTCGCGGACTTGTTGTTCGGCGTATTTGACGTCGGTTTCGAGTGTGAACTCCACGACGACCGTTCCGACTCCTTCGTTGCAAATTGATTTGATCCGCTTTACTCCCGAAATTGTGGAGAGTTCGTCCTCGACCGGTTTTGCGACGAGCGTTTCGATTTCGTTCGGTGCTGCGCCCGGATACGGAACCGTCACTGTTACGACGGGAATCGTTACGTTGGGGAATAGATCGACCCCTAGCTTGTTTAAGGAAAGATATCCCGCGACGAGAATGAGTAAAACCGTGCAGGTGATGAAGATCGGTCTTTTGATCGAGAGCGAGGCTAAATTCATTGAGAATCTCCTACCGTTCTTTAGGTTCGGAATTGAGCTGAAATCAAATTTGGAAACAGGATTAGTTTTTATTGTTTCCTGATTACGAAACAATTTTTGGGTAAGTTGTTTCCGTCAAGGTTTTTCTGTGAATTGAGGAATGCGCGGGGAGTTCCCGCGTCTTTAGCGCAATTTCAAGTATTACAGTAGATTTAGCGGGAACTCACGCAACGGAGATACCCAGCAACGACTTTGCCGGAATTTGGATTCGTAGCGCCCGTACTGAAATTCACCTTCCAAGCTACAGAGGAACTCAATGGGTCACTCGTGCTCGACCAAAACTCAATTGGATTTCCAGTTGGACTTCCCGGAAACCATTCTTTTCTTATAGTCGGAACATCAAACCCCGTTCCCGTTAAAGAACAAGTCTTTGAATTATCAGTAGAATTCGCCAGGTCCGTTCCATTGGAACAGTAAACTATTCCTTTCAATTCAGCATGCGTGGGAACTCTCCAAGTCATCGTCCTTCCTGAGACACTAAACGTAGCACAGGAATCAAAAGCAGGCCCGGATGCTAAGACTCCACCCGAAGAACCATTGCATTGGTTATCGGAAGTAGAACAATACTGCGGAGAAACGACAAATCCAGTGCATGTATCAGTAGTCGCATCATATGTTTGTCCGCGGGAACACCTCATCCAAGTCAGGCCGGTCGAAGGAAAGAAAATCGTTTCACCTTGAATTACAGGATTCAACGCTCCTACTAAAAGAAAAATAAAAGGGATAGGAGAATCCCTTTCTTCATCCGAAGAAACCGCATCTTTGAAATAAGGATTCAAGTAACAAGCGTAATTGATAAAAAATATTCCGACAAGAAAAACATTAACGAATAAGATTCTAAGATTTGTCATCGCTCAAATGCCTCAATCTTGAAATCGAACTCTTTGGACATCGGCCCGACGGAATACTCTTTCTTTGCCTTTATAAAACAACTTAACGCCGTCTCCATCGATTCTCGTTACTGTTCCCTTCGCTATTTCGCCCGATTTCAAAAATAAAACGGAAAGATTCTTTGAATGTTTGATCTCTTTTTTCCAAGAACTTTCCAATTCTTCGCTCAAAGAAGAATGAATCTTCTCCTGCAATTCTTCTTTCCATTGCTTTTCATTTTGTTTGATAAAATCTTCTTTCAATCTTGCCAAATCCGCTTTGGAAAGTTCTTTATCTTGCTGAAGATTCGGAGTCATCGCGGGAACTCTCGGAGAAGATGCCAGCTCCCTGGAATCACAGCTTTCCACTTCAATTGTCTTCCGAGTAATGGAAGCTGCAATACCTAAAACCGTACTCAGAATTCCATCCAACCAGGTCGTTTTCAGGTTCACACGATACGTTTTGTTTGAATCCGGAAGAATCTCAGAATAGTCCATTTGATTGATTGGAACAGATCCAAAAAGAACATACCACTGAGATTTTTTGATACTCGGTTTACAATTGAATGAAACATTTTCGGAAACATTAGAATCCTTTTGAGACGATACGGGCAATTTTGCGTTTTCACCACCTCGAACCGAATTCAATTCGATCGTAGAACAAGAAAAAAGTAAGAATGATAACAAAAGGAAATAACGAAAGCCGGATAGAATCAAGACAGAATGTAAAATACCAAATGATTTCTGCACTTTAGAATAAACTCCTAATTCAAGAAATTACGCGCTGTTCGTATATTTTTTAGAAAGTGTTTTGAAGGCCAGTTTTTTTCTCTCATTCTGCTGAGCTAAAAAATCAAGTTATAAATAAACAAAGGCCTTTGTGAAAAAAACCGAATTCATATAACCTAAAAAGACTTTGCTGGAGAATGAATTCTCTTCCAATGATCTTATGCTCAAAGAACTCAAGACCCAAAAATTCAATCCCGCGGGAATTCTGAAATCACCTTTAATTCAAACTGCTTTAGCCTCGTTCGCTTGGAATTTACCAGAAGAAATGCCATTTTTAAATCATGCGGAAAAAATGATTCTCGATGCAGGGAAAGGTGTAAAGTTAGAAGGTGCTTTGAGCAAACAAAAAGATAAGAAATCCAAAGGATTCTTAGTTTTGTTACATGGCTGGGAAGGAAGCATCAATTCAACTTATATCTTGAGAACTTCTCATTACTTTTATGAAAAAGGATTCGATATTTTTCGTTTAAATTATAGAGATCATGGAGATACACATCATCTCAACCCCGAACCGTTTAACGGTAGTCTTATTGAAGAAACTTATGAGGCCGTTCGAAAGGCCACATTCTTAGCGGAAAAGAATGTTCCAGTCTTTGTTACTGGCTTTTCTCTTGGTGGGAACTTTACACTTCGAATTGCAAGAGTCCATTCTCAATCGGAAAAGAAATTGAATCAACTGAAAGAATTCATAGCAATTTCTCCCGCAATTCATCCTAAAGATGCAACAATGCTAATGGATAATAAGCTTATCATTGGCAGATATTTTCTTAAAAAATGGAAACAATCGATTGAGAAAAAGCAAAAACATTTCCCGACGATTGTCCCGTATGACTCTATTCTTAAAGAAAAATCGGTAATGCGTATGACCGAAAGATTCGTCGAGTCGACTGAAGATTTTACCGATATCGATCATTATTTCGGGACTTATACTTTGGGTGAAAAGGAACTTTCTCAGATTTTAGTTCCGACGACGATTATTACTGCGAAAGACGATCCGATTATTCGGGGTGAATCATTTTTGTCCCTACATCCGAATCGAAATGTAAGAATTTCGATTCAAAATTTTGGGGGCCATAACGGCTTTTTAGAAAACTGGAAAGGTGCTTGTTGGTATTTCCGGGTATTAGAGGAAATTTTATTGTTTTAGAAAGTATGCGGGAACTGCTATAGAATTTTTATAACTATACCCCATAAAAAATCTATAAAATCATGCTCATTTTTATTCTTAAAAAACCGTATGAAGCATGGCGGGCATTCAACATATAACCGAAAAAGAATTCATTGCATCTTCGTTAAAGGGACCAAAAATCACATGCAGCTTTTTAATTCCTCTCGAATTGCTGAAAAAACTTCCAAAATCTGACCGATCAAAGATCGGAAAAAATCTTGGACAACTTCTAAAAATACATTCTAAATACATAAAAAGAAAGAACCGTTTCAATAAAAGTGCGCTAACAATTAAATATCAAAGAAAAGGAAATTCTTTGGTGAAATTCAATTCAAGAGTATTCCCGGAAGAGTGGGCACAACTTAGCATTCTCTCTGCAATCCACGGCGTTTCCCGGTGCTTACTATATTGCCTATTAATTCAACTGCATTTAGCCCGCACTTTAATAAAACCGAATCACAACTTACGAAAAACGCAAGAAATCGTTTTACCTGCCTTCATCTGGGAAATAAGCTTAAAAACGAAAATGATTCGAAGAATAATATATCATAGATTATGAATGTTCGATCGATAAAAGCAACACGTTTTTTAACCAGATAAGCGATTAAAAAAAGTAGAATATTCCGCTCAATCTGACATCGTTTCCTTTTACAAAAGATTACTTCCTTAAACGTAAATCGCATCGTTCGAAACTTCAATGTAACATGATACAGGATTTCGATTACGGAAAAACTTTGTTTGGAAATAATAGATAAGAATTCAATGCGGATCACCGAAGAGTTCCCGCAAAACATTGTATTTCTGTAAAACCTGCCGCAGGGATGTGAAGGGCTTGGTCCGAGAGATATCTTTGCATTGGCGTATTAAGACTTTACACAAGGACCGAGCGGGACTCCGCGAGCCCGTAACAAGCCCGACCCTCCTGCACATCCTCCGAATGACGTTCGTTATCGAGAAATATGCAGGAGGGTGCGGCCCAAACCATTCCCTACGTGAGAGTTCCCGCAAAAAGAATTGCAAACTCCCCTACCCCCGCAAAATAGAAACCGGAACACCCAAATTCATTAAACGACTGTTCATTTTATTCCCAAAAGATAGAAATGAACAGAGAGGTAATCAAATGTCAAACGCCTATGTAATCGACGCCGTAAGAACTCCCAGAGGAAAAGGGAAAAAAAGAGGGACACTCGCGAGCATTCACCCGCAGGAACTCTCCGCAGCGACCTTAAACGCAATCAAAGAAAGAAACGGAATCAAACCCGAAATCGTGGAAGAAGTAGTCATGGGATGCGTATCCCAAGTAGACGACCAAGCGGCGTGTATCGCGCGTTATGCGGTTATGTCCGCGCTTTGGCCGAACTCGGTTCCCGGTTATACCGTAAACCGTTTTTGCGGATCGGGATTACAAGCCGTCAACAATGCTGCAAATCATGTTCAATCCGGTTCCATGCAGATAGCACTCGGCGGAGGCGTCGAATCCATGTCCCGCGTAAAAATGGGAGCGGACATGAATGGAAGAGATTTTAATGTAGGAAATCCTAATATTCAAAAACACTACAACTTGGTTCCTCAAGGAATCTCCGCGGACCTGATCGCGACGAAATTCGGAATCTCGCGCGAAGAAGCGGACCGCTTTGCGGAATCGTCCCAAATCAAAGCGGACAAGGCGATCAAAGCCGGATACTTCAAAAAATCCATCATCCCCGTGAAAACCGAAGACGGAACGATCGTCGACACCGACGAAAACCCAAGAATCGAATCCACGTTCGAGTGGCTTTCCGATTTGGCTCCGGTATTCAAAACGATCGGTGAAAAGGAATTAGACGCGATCGCACTCAAGTCTTACCCGGAAGTGGGAAAGATCAATCACATCCATACATTAGGCAACTCATCCGGAATCGTGGATGGAGCAGCATCCGTTCTTCTTGCTTCCGATGAAGGAATTAAAAAATACGGACTCAAACCTCGCGCTAAAATAATAGCAATGGCTTCCACCGGAGAGGATCCTACCATCATGCTTACCGGACCCGTATCCGCTTCCAAGAAAGCCCTCGCGATCGCTGGACTTAAACCGGAAGATATCGACATCTGGGAAATCAACGAAGCGTTCGCATCTGTGGTGTTATATACTAAGAAGTCGCTTAACATTCCGTTGGAAAAGATCAACGTAAACGGAGGTTCCATCTCCCTTGGACATCCGCTCGGAGCGACCGGCGCGATCCTTCTCGGAACCGCGTTAGACGAACTCGAAAGAAGACAACAACGTTATGCGTTGATCACTCTTTGTATCGGCGGCGGAATGGGAATCGCCACGATCATCGAAAGAATCTAACTTTGCCCGATCCGGACCGAAATTTCGGTCCGGACCTTTCCACCTACGCAATTCATTCCCCGTTTTTTAAACTTCATTCCGCATTTTTTTTAAAAAATAGTCAATAATTTCCATTCTCCCCGTTATCAGAATAGATACAAAAATTTTACTAAGATTCGACTCTTTCGTAAAACGGAACTAAAACGATGGAAGATACAACATTAGCGCAAATCATCCTGGACAAAATCAAAAAGGAAAACGAGAATTTTCAATTACCGACTAACACGGATTTGTTCTACCATTTCCGTTCCACACTCAATCTTTCGGAAAAGAAAATCTCGAAAATTCTGGCGTTTCTCAAAGACTCAAACTGCATCTTCGTATTAAATCTCAAAAAACAGAACCCGAACTTCTCCCTGCCGGGGTTGGACGCTTACGTCGTCGCAGACTCCTACATTGCGGAAAGCCTTTTTACCAAATATCAAAAAGAGCTCGAACTGCAATACAATGCGATGTATCGCAAATCCCTCGGGTATCAGCAGATTCTCTCGAGAGTTCTCGACGAGATCTCAACGATTCAGAATCAATCCGTATTGGAATTATTTTCCTTCTGCATTCTTCTCGAAGACATCCGCAAGATGATGAAACATCATCCGGAACGATACGAGGAATCGAAACGAATCGCGACTCTCAAAGATATGATCCGCGATTCGGAAACCCCGCTTTCCTTCAACCCGGATCGGAATTATTCCTCCTCGGAACCGGTTTCCATCTCCACGATTTATATCGAACCTCAAACCGAGGTCGAAGCGGACGTTCGCAACGAGGAATCGAAATCTAAAGTGAAAACGAAATGGGAATTGATGGCGGAACTTTATTCCGTTCCGTTTCTTTTGAGAATTCACTTTAGAAAAAAAGAATATTCTATCATTCAGCAGCTCCTTCTTTCTTCCAAGATCAGAGCCGCCGAGGATTTGAAGATGGTTGCCGTTACTTGTTCCAATCTTCTATCCAAAACTTCCTTGGAAGCGACTCTCAGAATGGAACTGAATAATCTTCGCAATCTTGCGATGAAAAAACTTTTGGATGAAGTAAAAACTCCGGTTTTCAACGATTTGGAACTCGTGATCTAACCAATCGAACGATCCATAAAAAGTACGATTGTTTTTAAATCGTTGCCGGGCGCTTCTGCTCGCAACGACCGCAAAACAAAACTTGCCGTTTTAGTCGCAGACCTGGCTTGCTCCGCGCTTCGGCATTCGCCTTCGGTCCTCTCTACGAGAGGACCGCTTCGCGCGCTCCGCATCCATAGCGCGGGTAATGTTCTTAAACCTTGAAATAAATTTTCTTACGATCCAAGTAACTTAAGATCAGCCACCATACGATCAAATTCAAAAGGGCATACGACAAAGAAGCGAAGTACGAGTCGCTTAACAATCCGACTAAGCGTAAATAAATCCAAGTTTTCACGCTGATCGCTTTTCCGTTTTCGCCGATCGTAGTCCAGAGATTCAAAATTCTTGCGACGATTCCCGAAGCCACAAACACGAGAATGGCGTTCTTTCCGAACACGAGAAAGGGTTGGAACAAAATCTCCAAAACGTTTTGGTCCGACTCCGATCGATCCGAAGAAAAAAGCAGAGATAAGAATTCGAAAAAACTCACGCTGAAAAACGCAAGCCCGGCCGTATAAACCGCGTAGCTCGCGGTCCATAAACTTTTATTCATAGGAAGACTTTCGTTCCAGATCAATCCGGCTAACGTCAATAAGGCGCCGATGCCGAAAAGAGCCGCCGTTCTTTTGTTCCGTGACGTTTCCTGAACGGACAAAATCAACCCGCAAAGAACGCCGAATAAGGAACTTGCGATCGACATGATTCCGCTGAAAAATCCTTCCGGATCCCAGGTTTTGGAAAACTTCCAAAGATGTGATTCACCGAAAAGAATTCGATCCAACCATGAGCCGATGTCTTTTCCGGGCTCTAAAGAAACGGCCGATTCTCCCGGAGGAGCGACATTCAACAAAATCCAAGTAGGCACGATCAAGATCGGAATCAAAGCGATTAAACTCTTCTTCCCTGGAACTATAAGATACAACGAAGCGACCGCGAAATAAACGAAACCGATTCTTTGTAAAACGCCCGGAATACGAAGCTCGGCGAACGACCATTCTCCGAAAAAGTTCAAAAACAATCCGAGCCCGATCAGAACAAGACTTCGAACCGATATTTTCGACCAAATCCCGCTTCGACTCATTTCATTTTTTGAATACAATGAAATTGAAATAGAAGCCCCGACCGCAAAAAGAAAAAACGGAAACACCAGATCCGTCGGTGTACATCCGTTCCACTTTGCGTGTTTAAGCGGAGAATAGATCGCGGACCAGGAACCGGGATTGTTTACGAGAATCATTCCCGCCACGGTCATGCCGCGGAACAAATCCAAAGACAGGATCCGTTTTTTTGCTTGCGTTGAACTTTTTTCCAAAGTGAGGCCTTATTCAAGGATTGATTTTCAGAATTTTATCCAATCGGATTTTTTCTCCGTTTTCCAATACTGCGAATTCTTCCCGATTCATGGATACGAGATCGAAAATTCTCTGTTTTTGAGTGCAGGTTGTTCCCGCTCCTTCTTCGGATAATTCCAAAGAAACCCTTATTTTTCGGAGCACGATTTCTTCCAATCGGTCGTATAAATCGCAGGAAACGGGAGCGTATACATCCATAAATTCTTATATTCTTATATTCTTATATTCTAATTTGTCACTGCAAACCGAAACGTTTCGATTCACCAAAGGGATCTATGAAATTCCGTGAATCCGTAAACGTCCTTGAAGGAAACCTTCTTTCCTTGTGCGGACTTGAATTTACCGGAAAACTTTCCGACGAATTGCCGAAAATACAACTTGGAAACGATCAGATTCATCTTGTCCTTTCTTTCCCCTTCGGGTTTAAACTCGAGATCGACCAAACCTTCCTCGTCGTAAATTCTCCAGGTTTTGTAAGGATCTTTCTGCGAAAAATCGAAGATCAGCCTCGGAACTCTCGTCCGCTTCCGATCAATCCAAAACGCGTTCTCGGAAAAGAAGGTTTCGTTTACGAGTGCCGCAAAGTTCGCCCCGATCGTGGTTTTGTTCGGAAGGATCGCGCTGAAAGCGGCCCAATACCAGTTCGTTTCCCTTCTCAGATAACCGCCCGACCAATCGTAGAGGATCGTCGTTTTTTTAGGATCAAAGGAAAGAGGTTTGCCATTATACGAAAGTTCGATCGAAGACGGCGTAATCGGAGAACATTTTTCCGTGAACGTCCAATGAGTCGGTTCGGAAGGATTCACAACTCGTAACGGTGAATGACTTTTTAATCCGAAGTCCGCGTTAAACCGAAATCGCAATTTTTTTCCTAAAAACGCGTCGACTTCGAGCTTCTTATCGGAGTGAGATTTATCCACGTTTAAAAACGAAGCCCCTTTTTTAAACCGAATTGAATATTCGTCCGGGTTAGCGGGAAAATCCAATTCCTTGCCCGTATCCAAACCCTTTGCATCGAACTCGTAAAGAATCCCGTCCTTATAATGATACAAATACGAGAAAACGTTATATACATATCCCAGACTTACGGCTGCAAATCCGATCAAGAATTCGTCCGTTATAATCCCGATATAATTGAACCTTTTAAACGCAAATCGCTTCTTTAATCCGCGGATTTCTTTTCCGAAGAAGTCAAGCAGTTGAAATTCCTTATAATTGAATTCAACCGGACCGTCGAAAACCCCATAGTTAACTTTATTTTCGGCGCCGATAATTTTCATCTCGATCGGGTAAAATACGAGAGAAGCTTTAAAAAGCAATGTAAATATATGCCGTTCGGCAATTTCGCTTTACTTTTCCTTTTTTACGGAAAGCATTGGCATACCAATTGTTCCATAAAGAAGCCCATGGCAGAAGCGCAAAGCCAGAACCCTCCTAAATCTTCGAATCTCGACGAATCCGATCTTAAGATTCTTAAAGCGAAAAAAACATCCCGTGAACTTTCCGTTCTACTCTATCGCGTACTTTACAGGACGGACGAAGTCAGACAAGGTGCCGTCAAAGTCTTAAAGGAAACTTTCTTAAGAACTCATACCAATCATCCCGAACTCTTTCCGATTTTGGATCGCGCCAAATTCACGAAAGACATGATCAATCTTTATAAAGCGTCTACGACGTTGCCGCCGGATAAGTTGGAATTATTTTTCAGCGGAATACACGCTTCCTTTCAAAATGAAATCCGTTACTTGGTGGGTAAATCGGCTCAGTTTTCCTTCGACATTATCTTTCTCGTGATCGAAACGATCCTGAACGAAATGAATCTTCCCGAAAATGAAAGAACCGTGAACATGAAGGACCGAGAAACGATTCTTAAAAACTTCAAGGCTTATAACGATCTATCGAAAATCTTCAACAAGATCGGAAACACGAAGGTCGTTATCGATAAGAAGGACGATATCATCACGGAAATTTCCATTCTTCATAAGGACATCACGATCATTTCGATCGAGAGTATGTTTCGTCACATTTTGGCGCAGCTTCTTCTTTCTAAAAAGTACAACTGCGGAAGTTTGATCGAAAAATGGGCTCAGGAATACGGGATGGAGGACAACGCGCCGTCGATGAAACGAGTGATCGCGGAAGCGACTCCGTTGACCGAGTTCCGTCTTCAATTTACGAATGCGGTCAAGATCCTAAAGGACGAAAACGAATTGGATCTGATGTTTTTGAGAACTCTTGCGAACTACTACGCTTCCTGGGTAACTCAGGTTTCGGAACAAATTCCTTCTTAATCTTAGAATATTCGAATTTTCGAATATTCCAAGATTCAAAAAAGCTCCTCTGCGTTTATCAACTCAATCTTTTGAGAGAAACGCTCAGAGAATATACGGCAACCGCAAGAACGATGTGAAAGATATCCACGTTTAAAATCGGCCCTCTGGAACCGGTCGTTCCGATCACGAGTCCGGCGAGAATGAATAGAATCGCCCCTAAAATTCCGTATAACGCCGCAACTTTGGTTCCGCCTGAATTCTTACGAATACAGACAAGAATCGCCGCAACCATGGCGAGTCCGCCTAACACGGTCGAGAGCAAAGGAAACGGAAGCACATATCCGAAAACAACGTAGATTAGAAGCAGCACTCCCGCGATCGGATAAAGGGAATTCTTTTCAAGCTTCTTAATGCCGAGATGAAAAAATCCTACGCCGATCAACGGAACTCCCACAAAGGAAGCAAGTCCCACGGAAAAACGATAGACAGGATCCAGAAGTCCGATCCCTAAAAAATGAATCGTTCCCAATCCCGCGGAAACTCCTATCGTTAAAAATCCTAAGAACCCGGCGGTCCTGGAATAGGAAGAGGAGTTTCTGATCTGAAACGCGGCCAGGATTGCAACAAGGCTTAAAATTAAATCGGAAAATACTGTACTCAATTGCATGACGGCTGATGATTTCGAAGAAAACGAATTTTGCAATTCTTTCCCGAGGAAGAATCAAAAAAAGATCCGCATTCAAAACACGTCGCTCATTTCCAGCGGATGCAATTTTTATCTTTCGATTCCTCCTTTCGTTTTCAGAATCGTCCAAGTATCATAGGAAATTTTATGACAAAAAAATCTTTCGATCAATCCGTCACTCTCAACAACGGAGTCTCGATGCCGATCCTCGGACTCGGCGTTTGGAAAACGAAATCCGGCAAGGAATGCAGGGAAGCCGTTTTGAACGCGCTCGAAGCCGGTTATAGACATATCGATACTGCAAAAATTTACGGGAATGAAGAAGACGTAGGTAAGGCGATTCGCGAAAGCGGAATCCCTAGAAAAGAAATTTTCATCACGACGAAACTCTGGAACGCGGATCAAGGTTCGGATAAAACAAGAAAGGCCTTGGAAACGAGTCTGGAAACGTTAGGAATCGATTTCGTCGATTTATATCTCATTCATTTTCCGGTAACTTCCAAAAGAAACGATTCCTGGAAAGAACTGGAGAAAGCGTATCACGATAAACTCTGTAAATCGATCGGAGTCAGCAACTACACGATCGCGCATTTGACCGAATTGTTAAAAGAAGCGAAGATTACTCCCGCCGTCAATCAGGTGGAGTTTCATCCATTTTTGAACCAAGTCGACTTATTCGAATATTGTAAAAAGCATAAAATTCAATTGGAAGCGTATAGCCCGCTTGCGCACGGACAAAAAATCGAGGATCTCCAGATCGCAAACATCGCGAAAAAATACGGAAAGACTCCGGCGCAAATTTTGATCCGCTGGGCAGTCGAGCAGAATATCGTTGTGATTCCTAAGTCCGTTAAAAAGGAACGAATCGTTGAAAACGCTCAGATTTTCGATTTTCAAATCGAAGACGAGGACATGAAGATTTTGAATTCTTTGGACGAGAATTTTAGAACTTGTTGGGATCCGTCGGAAGTCGCTTAATATTTTTATTCAAATATCGGCCCGGAGCATCAATCGTTTGACGAGCATCGTCGCATACGCCCCGGAAGGAAGACGAAAGGAAATCGTCGCCTTTTTTCTCCCCGGGTTTTGCTCGTCTTCCATCGGATCGCCCAATTGAAAGTCCTCAGGTATAACGCAAACGTTTCGATCAAAGGATTTCATTTTGACCTTTGGAAACGGAGAACGATCCAAATCCGATTCTTGCAATCGAAAATCCGTCAGAATGCGCCCGATCAAATCCATTTCAATTTTAGAATATTCTAATTTTTGAATTCCAGGCGTTCCGGGAACGGGTAAATTTTTCGAGGCCGAAAAAAATTCACCGGACGATTCTCCGCAAAAAAACAAAGGGCCGGTCTTTGTCTTGATCCAAACTCCCGTTTTCGCGGCCGCAACGGACAGTCTGGATACGAATTCGTTCCATAAAAAGGATTGCAAGGACGTAACGAGCATCAGCAATTCTTCTTCCGGAAATTGAAGAATGAAATCGGAATACGTTTTTTGTGTGAGGTTTCTTTCCCGCTTTAAACCGGAGAAGATCCGATTTTCCAATTTACTTCCCGATAAGCGCGCGCACTCGGACCAATTTCCCCAAGCGGTTTGTAAAAGTTTCTTACGATCGCGCGCTTGTTTTTTCTCTCCCGGATACGCGTCGGTCAAAAGAAGTTTCAAACAAGTTTCGGGATCGCCTTGCAAATACGGAAAAACGGGAAGTAGGAACTCCGAATGAAAACGGCTGAATCTTTGTGAGTCGTAGTAATTGGGAAAACCGTTCTTCGCGATCTTGTCAAAATTTTTCCGAACCATATCGGACTCTTTCTCGATCAGATTTCGAAGAACCAGAACGAATCGGTTTCCCGCGTTGTCGTCGGGACTGAGAGAATGATCGCTTTTACCGACCGATTCTATCTGCAAAACCTGTGAAAGTTCGGTCGGAACCCGCAACTGTTTTTGGCAGCTGATAAATTGAGAAGTTGTCGCGTGTCGGTCCTTTTTTCCGGCGTAGCCGATATCGGAAAGCGCGACCTTGGATTCTTTGGAAATTCTTAAGAGAGCGTCGAGCGTATTCCATCCGGATTTTCGAAGTCGGAAGATCGTCCACTTTCCGGAGGATTGGACCGTATTCGGCCGGAGAATCTCCCCCACTTGAAAGTCCTCCGGGTTCTGTTTGAGATCATAGACCAAAAACCCGCTGAATGGATACTCTGACACAGCTCCAAAGTGTGGGAACTCCCCGCGCAAACAATCTGAATTAAAAAAAACATTGACCGGGAAACCCGGTCTAACAAATAATAGTTCAAGTTTAAAGTATTTACATGGGAACCCATTACAAAGGCAACAGTCGAGAAACCGCGGTCTTAAACGCTTTTATTAAGCTGAGCCGTTGTTCCGACTCGATTCGTCAGTTGGAAGAAAAGGTTTTCACGAAATACGGACTAACAACCGGACAATTCGGTTGTCTTGAAACGCTTCACCATCTGGGTCCGATGTGCCAAAAGGAAATCGGTCAAAAGCTTTTCTCTTGTGAAGGAAACATAACCCAGATCATCGACAACCTTGAAAAACGAAAATTGGTCCAAAGGGTTCGAAGCGAAGAAGACAGGCGGTATATCATTATCCATCTGACTTCGGAAGGCAGTTCTCTCGTGCAGAAAGTATTTCCTGCAATTCTCGATTCTTTGGTAAATAAATTCGATCCTTTGACGGAAGCTCAATTGATCGATCTTGGGGATTTTCTCAAGGAAGTAGGTTTAAAAGCAGTATGATTTCTTTTTTTCAATGTTATACTTTGAATATAAACCATTCGTCGTTAAAATATGCGCCATTCCTTGCTTTACTGCGCGGAGTTCCCACAAATTCAAAACGATAAGGAAAGATCCGCAGACATACAGTTCTATTCTCAATACTTTAAATTCAAATCATTCAGCATCAAAGATTCGCGAATGATAAACTTGGAATCATTTAGGAGGAAACAAATGCTTCAAAAATTTTTTAAAACAGATTCAGATCTTGGATCCCTCATTCTCAGAGTAGTTGCAGGAGTTGTAATGTTCCCGCACGGCGCACAGAAACTCTTGGGCTGGTTCGGCGGTTACGGTTTCACCGGAACTATGGGATATTTTGTCGGAACTGGAATTCCTGCACCGATCGCATTTCTCGTCATCATCGGCGAATTCTTCGGCGCAATCGGATTGATTCTCGGATTGTTCACGAGATTGTCCGCATTCGGAATCGGATTGGTGATGATCGGAGCGACGTTTCTCGTTCACTTGCCGCACGGTTTTTTCATCAACTGGGCGGGGAATCAACAGGGAGAAGGATACGAATACCATCTTCTTTTGATCGGGATCTCGGTTGTTCTTTTTATCAAAGGCGGCGGAAAAGCTTCCGTAGATTCTTTGATCGAAGAAAAACTCGACTAAGAAAGAATTTCTTCGGGAAATCCGTGGAACGAAAATCCACGGTTTTCCCGGTTCAAAGAGAATATTCTAAGTTTAGAATATTCAAATCATCTTTTATTCTTCATCCTTTTTTACTTTCTAGAAGATTTCGCCTTGGAAGTCTTTGCGGCCCTTGTCGCTAAACCCGACTTCTTTACCTCGCCAACCTTCGTCACGGACAATGACTTATTTATCTTTCCGTTTTTTTCCGCGATCTTGTTTGACCTTACGGCTTCCACAGTCGCGTTTTTAGGAAGGGAAGAATTTCTTGTTTTACTGAAAAGTCCGGTCACTCCCCATTTCTTTTCAAACTTGAACTGAAAGATTTCCTTTTCTTTCGGAGGAACAAAGGACATTGCCCGTTCCGACAAAGCCGTGATCGTCAGACTCGGATTGACGCCTAAATTCGCAGGAATCATGGAACCGTCACAGATCGTAAGATTTTGATAACCGAAGACCTTGTTCTCAAGATCGATCACCCCCTCCTCGGAAGATTCCGCTATATTACATCCGCCTAATATATGCGCGGTTGCCGGTATATCCAGCAACGCTTCGTTGATGCTGCTTCGCGCAACACCGCCCGTGATCTGAGCGAGTCTTCTTGCAAATTCGTTCGCAATCGGTATGTAAGTCGGAATTTTTTCTCCGTTTTCCTGAGTCGAAGAAAGCGTTCGTTTAAAAGGCCAGATCCATCTTCGTTTACGCACGATCTCGATGCTGTTGTCGACGGTCTGCATAACGAGAAGAATGATCGTCCTTCTTGCAAATCCGATCGGATTGAGCAAGCTTACGCTGTGGATCGGATGTTTTAAGACTTCGATCAAAAAGCGAAGTTGTCTCGGGATACTCCCTCCCCCATCGACGAGAACTCCGGCGGCCAATCCGTTCATCGCATCGGCTCCGTCCGAATAACGCACCGGTTCGATATGCGTATGTTCATCGGGGAACACGCTCGAAGTGATCGCGATTCCGTGTGAAAGATCCGCCTTCTTATCCTTTAGAGTGACTCCGATCAAAGACTCGCTGTTGGTTCGAACTACGTGCCCGAGACGTTTTGAAAGTTTCGGAAGAATTCCTTCTTCTTTCATTTTTAGAAGAAGCCCTAACGTTCCGAGAACTCCCGCAGAAAGAACGACCGACTTCGCTTTATAGATTCTTCTCGGAGAACCGAAAAAGGAAGTCGTTCTTTCGGTATGGACCTCGTAACCGGCGGAACCGTCTTCGTTTAACGGAAGTAAACGGGAAACTTTCGTTTCAGGCAAAACTACCGCCCCGGCCTTCTCGGCGAAGTAGAGATAATTCTTATCGAGCGTGTTCTTCGCATTGTATCGGCAGCCGACCATACAGCCGCCGCAATCGTTGCAGGAATTTCTTTCCGGTCCTTCTCCGCCGAAGAACGGATCGACTCCGCTTTTACCGAAATGAACTCCGACCGGAGTTTTGTTAAACGACTTCTCGATCCCGAAGGTCTTTGCAGTTTCCTGCATATACCGATCCGATTCCCAAATCCTCGGGTTTTCCACGACTCCGAGCATCTTCTTTGCAAGCTCGTAAAAAGGAAGAATTCCCTTTTTTCCTCCCATCTTTTGAACGAGGGCTTTTTGCCAAAACGGTTCCGGCGGAACATACAACGTGTTCGCGTAAACGAGACTTCCGCCTCCGACTCCGGCGCCGCTCAGTACCATCACGTCATTGAGAAAGTTAATTCTCTGAATTCCGAAGCAGAACAGTTTCGGGAACCATAAGAACTTGCGGAGATTCCAATTCGTCTTCGGAAATTCGGAACTGTTCCAGCGTTTGCCCGATTCCAATACGGCGACCTTATACCCTTTTTGCGAAAGCCGAAGAGCGGATACGCTTCCGCCGAAGCCCGAACCGACGACGATATAGTCATAATCATAAATAATTTCTTTCTTTTCCGAAGCCGATTCCGTTTTCATTTGCAGTCCTATCGAAGTTTTAACGGATTAGGTTTTTTTATTTCACGCGGATGGAAAGACAAAATTCTCTTTCGGCTTGATGAATTCTTCTCCGATCTTAAAGTTGAAGAATGAATCCAGAAGTCGTTCACTCCGAATCGGAATCGAAATTTTACGCGCAAGTAGACGGATACGAATCCCATCTGTATTATCGGGAAGAAGGAAACGAAGTGTGGAATCTTCTTTCGACGTACGTTCCGCCGGAACATAGAGGCAAGGGTCTCGCCGCGGATCTCGTCCGAACCGCTTTGGACAAAGCGCGTTCCTTGAATAAAAGGATCATTCCGAGCTGTTCTTACGTTGTGACCTTTTTAAACCGACATCCGAATTACAAGGATCTCGTCGCCTGATGCTACATCATATCGCGATCGGATCTCCGCATCTGGATTCTCTCGTATCGTTTTACGAAACCTTGCCGGGTCTTACGAAATCGAAGGAGAACCGCAATCCGGACGGTTCGTTGCGCTCGGTTTGGTTTCAATCCGGGGAAATCATTCTCATGCTGGAAATCGATCTGAAGGTAAAAGGTCCGAAAGCCCTCATTTTTTCCGCGGCCGTTCTGAAACAGGAAGACTTAAAACGACTTCCCCAATGGATTCAAGAAACGGAATATACGAAATACTTTAAAGATCCGGACGGAAACCTTCTGGGTTATTCTTCCTATCCGAACCGCTGGCCGTTCTAAAAACTTTCCAAAATTCCGCGCGCGGCGATGTAAGAAGTCGTCCAAGCGTTTTGAAAATTAAATCCGCCTGTAACCCCGTCCACGTCCAAAACCTCTCCGGCAAAGTAAACTCCGGGAACGACCTTGCTTTCCATCGTTTTGAAGTTCACTTCTTTGCGGCTTACGCCTCCGCAGGTTACGAACTCGTCCTTAAATTCTCCCTTACCGGAGATTTGAAAACGTGCGTCCGTGAGTTCTTCGGTGATCTCGTGCAAATCCTTGGAGGATAACCCGGACCATTTCTTTGAGGAATCTATAGAATGAATTTCTAATATTCTTTCCCAATATCTTCTCGGAATTCCGAGAACGGGAGTGTTGACGATCGATTTGGACGGATGCAATTCCTTTTCCTTCTCGATCTTTTTGCGGACCTCGTCCTTTTTCATACCAGGTATGAAGTTGATCTTTAAGATCGTATCGTATTCTTTCTGAAAGAGTTCCCGCGCGCCTTTGGCGGAAAGTTTTAAAATCGCGGGTCCGCTCAATCCCCAATGCGTGATGAGCGTCGGTCCGATCTGGGAATATCCGAATTCGACGAGAGAACATTCCGTCCGCTCGAAGGAAAGACCGGATAAATTCTCCAGACGGGGATCGGAAATTTTAAACGTAAACAACGACGGAACCGGTTCCAAAATCGTATGGCCCATCGCCTGCAGCCAACCCCACGCCTTTCTCCCCGAACCGGTCGCAAAAAGAACTTTATCGAATTCTAATATTCCTCCGTCCTTGAACTTGATCTGAAAACGACCGTCTTCCGTCGGAGTAACGGAATGGATCTCGGTTGTCGTTTTGAGTTTAACTCCGACCTTCTTCGCTTCCTGAAAAAGCGTCTGCAAAATCGTTTCGGAAGAATCTGTAATCGGGAACATTCTCCCGTCGGCCTCGGTTTTTAATGCGACACCGCGCTCCTCATACCAACGAATCGTGTCTTTCGGTCCGAAGGTTTCAAAGGCCCAGCGGAGTTCACGCTCCCCTCTCGGGTAATTCTTGCTGAGAGCTTCCGGATCGAGGCAATGGTGCGTAATGTTGCATCTTCCTCCGCCGGAGATTTTCACCTTGGAAAGAAATTGTTTCCCTTTTTCCAAAAGCGTGACACTGCAAGTTCCCTCGGAAGCGATCTGAATCGCGCCGAAAAATCCGGCGGCCCCTCCTCCGATCACGGCGATTTTATGTTTTTCCTTTGGATGTTCGGCCATGTTGAAAATTTATCGGAATCACAGGAATAAAACCCGTTCCCGTTCCATACAAAATCGGCCGTCGGAATTTGCACTCCGTTATTCGTTGGGGATGATCGATAAGATCGAACGAAGATATATCTTCTTCCGCAAAATACGGATTCTTGTTCGAAGTGAATTCGAGTGGAGAAAAAAAACCCGGAATCCCGGGAAGCGAAGATTGGAGAGATATACTCTCCAATCTAGATTAGGTTTTCATTATACGCTTTTGTGCGTTTCTATGTAGTAATCGGCCGAGATTCTTCCCGAACCGTATAAGGAAAAGTGAAAGAGTAAGAGAAGAATCATCGCCGCATACGGAAGATTCGATCCCGGAGCCATAAATCCTTCTTTGCCGTGAATGAATAAGACCGCACCGATCAACACGGGTACTTGAAGGATCGCGGCAAAACGGGTCAATAATCCGGATAGGAGAAGAATTCCTCCGCAGATATGCGCGATTACGATATAATGTGCAAGCAGCGCGGACGCCATGGGAGCATTGTTCATCTCCATCAAACGAATCAATGCGTCCGTATCGTATAGGAACTCCAGACCTTTATAGATTAAAACCCCGCCGAGATAGATCCGCAGGAAGTCGACCAACCAATCCCGATGCTCTTGCAGCCAATGGTTCAAACGATCCATAGCTTACCTCCAGATTTTTAGGTTTGCAAAGCTCATCTTACCCCTTTCCGAAACTTTTGCAAGGGGGGAATCCGCCGAAAATCCCTAAAAAACCGGACGACAAAACCGCAAATCCGGAGTCGAAACCTCGTTTAAAATGTTTCGGTTTAGCGGATTTACGGTTTAATCCGACATCGTTTTACGAATGGATCGCGCCCATCTTGCCCGCTTGAAAATCGTGAAAGGCTTGATAGATCTCCTCTTGCGTGTTCATTACGAAAGGTCCGTATCTCGCCACGGGCTCTTCCACCGGTTCTCCTCCGATCAAAAGAAGTTCCCATTCTTTCGAAGCATTCTCCGGCAGGGAGAATCGAACGTCGCCTTCGCTTCTTTCGAACCAAACCATATCCCCTTCGCGAACGTTCTGCGTTCCTTCTTCCGTATGAAGAACCCCGTCTCCCGAAAAAGGATACGCGAATACGTTGTACGAATTCGGAACGGGAATCGTAATATCCGCTCCCGGCGATAAACGAAGATGATAGTAAAGAATCGGAATTTTCGTTTCGATCACGGCTTTGGTTCCCAAAACTTCTCCCGCGATGACTTTGACTTTCGTTTTTCCGTCCGACGTTTGAACGACCGGAATTCTTTCCGAAGGCGTATCCTGATATCTCGGGTCGCTCATTTTTTTTGCGGAAGGAAGATTGACCCAAAGCTGAAAGCCGTGCATCGTTCCTCCGTTCTTTTGAAATTCATCCGAAGGCAATTCGGAATGCACCAAACCCGAACCGGCTGTCATCCATTGAACGTCTCCGGATTTTAATTTTCCGTAATTTCCCCAAGAATCACGGTGTTCCATTTCACCAGTCAATAAATAAGTGACCGTTTCGAACCCTCTGTGCGGATGTTCCGGAGCGCCGATCGCTTTTCCGGGTTGGTATTCCACGGGTCCCATTTCGTCTAATAACAAAAAGGGATCGAGCTGAATTAGATCTTGAACGGGGAAAGGTCTTCGAACCGGAAAACCTCCTCCTTCAATCGTTCTCAGCGAAGGTCTGATCGTTTTTATTTTTCTGAGATTCATATATCAAGCGCTCCTCTCGCTTTCTGGTCATGGTGCAAATTCTTTTTCGAAACGGATGCAACGGCAGAACCATGATAACAACTACTGTAACTTTCTTAGTTTCATATTCTTTAGACGAAGCTTTTCGATTTGTGGCCGATTTTAGAAATTTAGTTTATTGGGCGGACGGGATTTGCGGAGTTTCTCCGATCCTATCCGGCAACGGAACTCAACTGCCGACATACGAACTACTCTATTCTTTCGGGCCGTTCAAACTCAAGGCGAATTATTTCGCGAAAGAATGGATTCCGAATTCAAGAATGATCATGGAAACGAATCATTCGTTTGTGGATCAGAGGGACATTTATACGTTTCAGCCAGCAAAGACCGGAACGAAAATAACGTTCACCAATCATTCCAAACTGAAATTCCCGTACAGCGCGGGGGAATGGATCTTGGACGCCGGGATTCGAGGGAGAATCTGTAGAGAAATGAGGCAGTTACAGAATTGTCTGTATGAAAACGGATGCGGCTCTCCCAAACATTTTCAAGTCATTCGAATTTAGGAGTTCTTATTAAATTCCTCTTGCCTAATTTTATTTTTTAGGAAGAATATGTTTCCGGTTTCAAGCTGTGAGTATTTCGGAAGAACAATCTTTAGCGTTCCCGTCTAACGAAACCGAGCGGCTCAAGGCTCTGGATTCCTATCAAATCGTTGATACGGCTCCGGAAGAGAAGTTCGACTCGCTTACTCAAATCGCCGCGTATATTTGCGATACCCCGACCGCCCTAATTTCCCTGATCGACGTAGACCGCCTGTGGTTTAAGGCGAAGGTCGGAATGGCCGATTCCGAAACTCCGAGAAATATTTCCTTTTGCCAGTACGCGATTCTTCAGGACGATATTTTTGAAATCGAAGACGCGAAACAAGACGCCCGTTTTAAGAATAATCCTTTGGTTTTAGGTCCTCCGTTCATCCGTTTTTATGCGGGCACTCCTTTGAAAACTCCGGACGGGTTTAACATAGGGACGCTTTGCGTCATCGATCAAAACCCGAAACGGCTCGACGAAAAACAAAAAATCATTTTGAAGGTCCTGTCCAATCAGGTGATCGCGAACTTCGAACTGATCAAGAAAAACCGAGAACTCATCCTCGTCCGCAAAAAGGAAGAAGAACTTCAGCAATCCAAAAGTCAGTTTTTTGCAAATATGAGTCACGAGATACGGACTCCGATCCACGGGATTCTCGGAGTCGCCGGGCTTTTGGCGGAAACGGATCTGCATTCCGAACAAAAGGATTACGTCGATACGATCCGACGGAGCGGCGGCCTCCTCTTGGGATTACTCAATGATATATTAGATTTTTCTAAATTAGAATCCGCTCACATGAAGATCGAAATCATCGCGTTCGATCTGAACGCGCTTCTAAAGGACGTTTATTCCCTCTTTGAAGCGGACGCAAAAAAGAAGAACGTAGAATTCAAACTTACAGGAACGAAAACCGCTCCTCTCACGGTTTCGACGGACCCGAATCGTCTCCGACAAATTCTGGTCAATCTGGTCTCGAACGCGTTCAAGTTCACGGAAAAAGGAAGCGTTCTGATCGAAGTCGAGTCCGACGTCGTCGGAGAGGAATGCGACGTCAAAATCCGGGTCCGCGATACGGGAATCGGAATTCCCGAACTCAAGCTCAACGAACTCTTTCAAGCCTATACCCAGGCGGATACGTCCGTATCGAGAAAATACGGAGGAACCGGACTCGGACTCGCGATCAGCAAAAGTCTAGCGGAAATGATGAAGCTGGAACTGACCGCACAAAGCGTCGTCAACAGAGGAAGCGTCTTCGAAATTTCGGGAAGAATTCCTCTCGCCGAAAAATCGGAGATCGACTTCGAACCGAGAGCGATTTCGGATAACGCGAACGGAAAGTCGCAACAGACGAATCTGAAAATCCTCGTCGCGGAGGACAACGAAATCAATCAGATGCTGATCCGCAAAGTTCTCGAAAAGCTCGGATACAAACCCGTGGTCGTTCCGAACGGAATCGAAGCGCTTCATTACATCGAAACGATCGGAACGGACGTTTTGTTTTTGGATATCCAAATGCCGGAACTGAGCGGAATCGACACAGCAAAAATTCTCACCCAACACACCAATCAATCACTACATCCGTATATCATCGCAATGACGGCTAACGCGAGTCAATCGGACCGGGACAAATGTTTGGCGGTCGGGATGGACGATTACATCAGCAAACCATTCCGCAAGGAAGAGATCGCCGACATACTCGAACGTTTTATTTCGGATCGAAATTCCAAACAAAACGCGCAAAAATAAAATCGAAGGGGCCTTACCGCTTCGCAATCGGACTCTCCGCTACTGAGCGAACTCATTGATCGAGAACACAACCGACTTTACGACACGATTCTATCCTTAGCGCAAAAAATTCTCAAGCATCGTTCTCCCGCCTTCGGTAGCAAAGGATTCGGGGTGAAACTGCACGCCTTCGATCGGAAGCGTTTTGTGTCTGATCCCCATCAACGAAGAACTTTCCGATTCGACAGACGCCGTAATTTCCAGACAATCCGGCAAAGACTCGGGAACCCCTTCCAGAGAATGATATCGCATCACGCGGATCGAATCGGGAACGCCCTTAAAAATTCCAAGCCGATCGTGCGTAATCTCGGACGTTTTTCCATGAAACGGAATCTTCGATCTCCGCAAACGGCCCCCGAAGGAGGTGACGATCCCCTGCATACCGAGACAAACGCCGAAGATTTTAATATAAGGATTTCTTAATCTAAGAATCGATTCGGAAACCCCGAAATACTCAGGATCTTCCGGATGGCCCGGACCCGGCGAAAGAAGAATGTGAGTCGGATTCAAGGAGAGAATCTCATGCAGATCCGTTTGATCCTGTCTAAAAACCGACAAAGAGAATCGTTCCCCGGAAGTCTCCAAACAATCCTGCAGGAGATGAACGAGATTGTACGTAAACGAATCGTAATGATCGACGACGATGCAGTTTTTCATACGGTAAATTCCTCCATGGATCGTTTCACTGCCTTCAGCTTATTGAGAATTTCTTGATATTCTAATTCTTCCTGCGAATCGAAAACGATTCCGGAAGCCGCTCTCGAATATGCGAAGTTTCCCGATCGAAACAAACTTCGGATTAAAATGCAGAATTGGGAACTTCCGTCCAAAGAGAAATAGCCGAGAACCCCTCCGTACAATCCCCGATCATCCCCTTCGGTTTTCGAGATCAGTTTGATCGATTCCACCTTGGGCGCCCCCGTAAGAGTTCCCGCCGGGAACACGGATGCCAAACCGCTGAAGGAATCCTCATCCTTCTTTAAAATTCCGGAAACCTCGCTCGTGATATGTTGAACGTGCGCGAACTTTAAGATCTCGAATTCCTTTTTGAGGCGCACAGTTCCGCTTTCGCAAACACGGCTGAGATCGTTTCTATGCAGATCGATCAGCATCGAATGCTCCGCGATTTCCTTTTCGTCGCTTAACAATTTCCGCGCGAGAATTCTATCCTCTTCCGGAGTCGCGCCTCTCGGATACGTTCCCGCAAGAGGATAGGTTTCCGCGATCCGATCCTTATGAGAAAACAAAAGCTCGGGACTCGACCCGAAGGTTTCGATCTCGTCGTCCTTGTAAAAGAAAAGATAAGGAGAAGGATTTCCCTTTTTTAAATTTCCGTATATCGGAACGAGACTTCCCTCAATCTCGAATTCCTCCTCAAATCCGATCTGACATTGAAACGTGTTGCCCGAAAGAATCTCTTCCTTCGTTTTCAAAAAGAGATTCGAATATTCTTCTTTCGTTTTGGAAAATCCGAAGGATCGGGCTTTCGTATCGCGCGGAATGGTATCGTCGGAATCGAGAAAAACGTTAAGTTCTTCGATTCGACTCCGCGTATAATAAAAGTATTCGGACGTTCCCGTCAGATGATCGATTACGATTCCATCCAAGTACAAACCGAAAGAAAAAAGAGGATAACCTTCCCGCGGATTCAATGCGGTTACCGGTTCAAAGAGCGAAGCCGAATCGTAACCGAGATAACCCACGAGACCGCCCGTGTATCGTTTACAGTTTTTTTTCGGAGGAAAAATTTCTTGGAGTGTTCGGTAAGGATTCGAAACGGAGAAGGTTTCTCCGTCGATAATGAGCTTTCCGGGATAGCCGCGGAATTGGACGAAAGGCGAAAAGCCGAGAATCGAATAACGGTAGTTATCCGGATATCCCGGATGACTCTCCAACAGAAAACATCCGGGATACTTTTTTGTTAAGCGAAATAGAAATGCTTCAGTTTCCTCCTCCCGCAGCGGAAACGGTAAACTCTTCGGCTTTTCCGGGAGAGAGTTCAGGGTTTGTTTCAGATTCGAAATCCGATTCGACATAGTGGACTCCAGTGATTTCCGGAATACTCCGGAACAAGTTCAGTAATTTTTCCGGTTCCCCGGTATGAATGACGATAACGATCCTTTGTGTTTTGTTCTCTATGTCGCGCCAGAGGCGCCAATCCTTCCAATCGATCGATTTACGGGATAAAATTCCGATCAGACGCAAAATCGCGCCGGCGCCTTCTTCGGACGCGATCTCGTATGTATAACTTCTTTCCTCTTTTGTAGCTTGGATAAACATGATCTTTCTCCTATATTCCAATATTTTAATGAATCATTTCTCGGTTCGGCTTTCCGGGCGGAACCATCGGCAATACGTGCAGTTCGGGCGCGACTCTCAGCGTCACAAAGGAAGGTCCTTTTCGGTTCAACGCCTCTTCCAGAACTTCCGAAACGGAGTCTTCTTCCCTTAGCTCGAAGGAAGGGATTCCGAAAGAAGATGCAATTTTCGTAAAGTTCGTGGGAAGCGTGAATTTCGACGCGGAGAATCGGGACGAAAAGAACAATTCCTGTTGTTGTCTTACAAGTCCCAGATGTCCGTTGTTCATCAAAAGAACGGTCACGTCCAAATCGAGTTCGCGAAGCGTATCCAATTCCTGAACGTTCATCAGAATCGATCCGTCCCCCGAGATACATACGATCCGTTTGCCCGGCGAGGCAAGCGCCGCTCCGATCGCCGTCGGCAATCCGAATCCCATAGTCCCCAAACCGCCCGAGGTCAAAAGAGAACCCTGCGTTTGAAACGGATAATACTGAGCCGCCCACATCTGATGTTGACCCACGTCCGTCGTGATGATCGCACGTTCTTTTAAAACTTCCGCGACGCGTCGAATGATCGCGAACGGATGCAGCGCTTCTTTTTCTTCGGGCATCGGAAACGCGTATACCGTTTTCAGAGTTTGAACGCGATCCAACCATTCTTCCTTTGCGGAATGCAACTCCGTGAACGTTTCGTTCAGAATCTGTTTTAAAAAATCTCCGATATCGTGTTTGAGGGAAAGATTCGGATTCTTTAATTTACCGATTTCGGTCGCGTCTATATCCACGTGAACGATCTTTGCGTTCGGACAAAACTCGTTCAGCTTTCCGGTCGCGCGATCGTCGAAACGAACTCCGAGTGCGATCAATAGATCGGCTTCTTCCAAGACGAGATTGGTCGCGCGTGAACCGTGCATTCCGAGCATTCCCAAAAACCGAGGATGATCGTCGCGACAGATTCCCAAACCCATCAACGTGGAAACCGTGGGAAATCCGAGCTTCTCGTGCAGCTTCCGGAACGACTCCGCGGACTCCGGACGATTCAAACCGCCGCCGATATAAAATACGGGACGTTTGGACTCCGACAGCAAGTCCTTGAAACGTTCGGTCCAATCCGCGCCGATCTTCAAAGTAAATTCCGTTTTTCGAATATTCCAAAATTCTTTTTCTTTTTGTTCGTCCCATTCGATTCTTGCGGAAGCGACGTCCTTGGGAACGTCGATCCAAACCGGCCCCGGACGTCCTTCGATCGAAGTTTTCCAGGCTTGCGGAAGAATGCGGATCAGATCCTCTACGTCCTTTACGAGATAACTTCTTTTTGTGATGGGAATCGACAGACTAAGAGTATCGATTTCCTGGAAGGCGTCCGTGCCGATCATCGAAACCGGAACCTGACCGGTGATGGCGATCAAAGGAATCGAATCCATCTTAGCATCGGCGACCGCCGTGATCAGATTCGTAACACCAGGCCCGGAAGAGGCGATACAAACTGCGGGTTTACCCGAAGCCCTCGCCATTCCTCCCGCGATAAATCCCGCTCCTTGTTCGTGTCTGGCCAGAATATGACGGATCTTACTTCCGTGTAACGCGTCGTAGATGGGAAGACTCGCACCTCCCGGAATTCCGGCGACGACTTCGATTCCTGCGTATTCTAAAAATCGAACGATGAGTTCCGCTCCGTTTAAATTCATATCTCGGTTCCTTCTTCCATAAACGTTTGATTCCGCACTCAAGTTCAACGGGCGCCTTAAAATAAAAAAGCCTCCACCGGCTTTACACCGGAGGAGGCTTTTCTTAGGATTGCGCCTGAAGTAAATCTCTACAGCGTAAAGCGGGGTCCCGGTGGCCAGACGACCACCACAAGCACGAGCCACATCACGACAGTGACGAGAGAAACTTGTTTTGCTACGCGGTTGAGATTCATAAAATTGAGTTCTGCCGCTAACTTACTTGAAAGTTCTTTCCATTTGCAAGTCTTTTTTCGATCTGTTCTATAAAATAAAGAGCATTCCCCATTTTGGTTTCGAATTTGAATTCTATTTCTTTCTTTGAAAGTTCTCTTCCGAAGTCATTCGATGGAAATCCTGCTTTCTAAACTTCCTTCTTCCGTTAGAATTGGTTCTTCTCATATATTCTCGAAATTGAATCTATTTAGGAAAACTCAAATGGCACAAGTCACTCTCAAAGGCAATCCGGTTCCGCTCGAAGGAAAAATTCCTTCTCCCGGTGAAAAGGCTCCCGACTTCAAAGCGATCAAACAAGATCTTTCCGAGTTCGGTCTCAAAGACTACGCGGGAAAAGTGAAAATTCTCGTGGCGGTTCCGAGCCTCGACACTTCGGTTTGCGCGATCGAAACCAAGGTCTTTAACGAAAAAGCGGCGGGACTTTCGGACATCGCGACTCTCATCATTTCCGGAGATCTTCCGTTTGCGATGAAACGTTTTTGTTCGACCGAAGGAATCAATTCTCCCAACCTCGTGACCGGATCGCAGTACCGCGATTTTTCTTTTTCCAAAGCGTACGGAACTCATATCGCCGACGGACCTCTGAAAGGACTTTCCGCAAGAGCCGTGTTCGTCGTGGATAAAACGGATACGGTGCGTTATGTGGAGCTTGTTCCCGAGATCGGTTCCGAACCGAATTACGCGGCCGCTCTTGCAGCAGCCAACGCAGCGCTTTAAAAACCATCCTCAAATCCGTCTCTCGATTACGACCTTGGGTCCGGGATCCATCAAAGATTCCGGAGCTTCTTCCCAGGAAGAAGTCAAAGTCGTAATCTTGTGCGGACAGAAATGAGGATTCTCCGTCAAAGGTAGTAAATCGTGCAAACACGGTTGGACGTTGACTCTCCCGGTAGAAAACGTAACTCCTCTTCCGTACATTTCCAACAAAGGAATCGGGGTTCTCTGATCGTAGTAGATTCCCACACTCGTACAATGACCTCCCGGTAAAAGCGAACGAAGTGCGAACGCAAGACCGTCCTCGTTTGCGCTCGCATCCACCGAAATCGGATATTGAATCGTAGGCTCGGGATATTTTTTAGAAAGAATCGCGGCGCCCAATTCGGAGGCGATTCTGATTCTCTGCGGTTCGTCGTCGACGTAGGTTACGGGCGAACCCATCGCGAGAGCGATCATAACGGAATAAAGACCCACGCTCTTAGCTCCACCGCCGACGACCAACACGGGACTTCCGGGATTTCGTTTTAAAAAAGGTGCGACGGTTCTATAACCGTCCGGAATATTATCGCTCATACTCGCGGCCGCCGCGGGAGAAAGAGATTTCGGCAAAGGGATCAACATATAATCCGCAAACGGAACGCGCACCAAATCCGAAAAAGCCCCTCCCCATTTTTTCCCTCCCAGATCCCCGAACCCGTACATCGATCTTGGCGGAACGGATAAACAGCTATTGGTCAAACCTTGTTTGCATCGATCGCATTTTCCGCAAGCGATCTGAAACGCGACGATCACGAGATCTCCTTCCTTTACGGCCTGCACCCTGTCCCCGACTCGTTTTACTCTAGCAACGAATTCGTGTCCGAAAGGATATGGACCGCGAAACGGAGCCTTTCCTAAAGCGGTATTGGAAATCAGACCGTGTGCGTGGTTTCGAATCCAATGGAGAAGTTTTCCTCGAAACGGAGCCTCTCCCTTTAAAATCGCCAAATCCAAATCGCACCGTGCGACCGCGAGCGGTTCCACCAAAGCGTCGTCGTCGTTTTCCAAGCGAGGTTCGGGAACGTCCCACCATTCCAACGTGCCGGGACGGATAAATGTAAGCTGTCGCATTCGAATTCTCCATAGACCAAGTGGTCTATTAAAACTTAGAACAAACAGACCAGTCTGTCTATATTAAATTCAAGAATTCCACGGGCTTTCCTAATTTTTTTCGAAACTGTAGAAGCGATCCGCAACTCGAACCACAGAAACAACGTCTCTAAAAAACTCCCAAAGGCGCCCGAGTACATAAAAAATCCTTCGAAGTTTCGGCGGGATCGCCGTCTTCAAAGGATTTTTAAAAAGGATTTCCGCTTTTCAAATCGGGGAAAGAATCAGAAAGCGGATCGATTCGAATTGTCTTACATGCTCAAACGAGAAACTTCTTCGTCAAAGAGACGAGGCGTTTCACGAAATTCGTGTAAGGCGGATACATCAGATCGATCGAACTCAAAGCGGCCTGACGCAGAACGGAACGTTCGTGCGAGAAGGCTTTAAATCCGAAATATCCGTGATAACTTCCGTGACCGGAATGATTCACCCCGCCGAACGGAAGATTCGGATTCACCAAGTGAAGAATCACGTCGTTGACCGCGACTCCTCCCGAGGAAGTTTCCTTCAGAATCTTTTTAATCGCGCGTTCCTTCTTACCGAATACGTAAAGAGCGAGCGGTTTCGGCTTGGAGTTGATCTTAGCGATCGCGTCGTCGAGATCCGTATATGGAATCATCGGAAGAACCGGTCCGAAGATTTCATCTTCCATAATATTCGAATTTTCTGGTACGTTGCTCAAAAGAGTCGGTTCGATATAGTTTTGGGAAGCGTCCGTATCTCCTCCCATTTCGATCTTAGCGCCTTTTTCCACAGCTTCGTGGATGTAACCGGAAACGCGGTTGAAGTTGCGATCGTTGATGATTCTACAAAAATCAGGATTCTCCTTAAGAGATTTACCGTCCTTCGTATAGAATTGTTTTACGACCGCTTTCGCTTCTTCTACGAACGGTTTCATCATGTCGTTCGGAATGAGGAGATAATCGGGAGCCACGCAGGTTTGTCCCGCGTTCAGCACTTTTCCCCAAACGAGTTTTTTAGCGGCCTTTTTGAGATCCGCGCTTCGATCGATGATCGCAGGCGACTTCCCGCCTAATTCGAGAGTCACCGTCGTTAGGTGTTTGGCCGCTGCAGTCATTACGATCTTACCGACTTGGGTGCTTCCCGTAAAAAAGATATGGTCCAGAGGAAGTTCCATCAACGCACCGGAAACCTGATAGTCTCCCGCAAACACGGCGACTTCTTCTTTTGGAAATACTTCGCTGATGATTTTCTGCGTAATCTCGGTCGTAGCGGGAGTAAACTCGGACGGCTTAATGAGAACCGTATTCCCCGCAGCGATCGCAGCCGCAAGAGGTGCGAACGTGAGATAGAACGGATAGTTCCAAGGTCCGATGATCAACACCACTCCGCGGGGTTCGTAGATCATCTGGCTTTTCGCTCCGAAAAGAGTCATCGGGGTTTTTACTCCGACTGGTTTCATCCATCTACGTACGTGTTTGATCGCGTCGTTGACTTCGGAGATCGAAGGCATGATTTCGGAAATGTCGACTTCCCTTTCGTTTTTGCGGAAGTCCGCGTTCACGGCCTTTTCGATTTCGGGCGTGTATTTATTGATCGCGTCTCTGAGTTTTTTCAGACGCTGAATCCGCTGACTTGCGGTGGTGAGTTTCATCACTTTATGAAAATGTTCTTTTTGCAGTTTGAACACACGTTCAATCTCGGCCTTATCGACGGGCGGATAATTGGGAGTCTGTTTAGAATTCGGCGTTTTTACCGGAGATTCCTGTAAAGTTGGCATCGGAAGCGGCTCCTTTGATCTAGTTCTGGGATTGAAATTCGGGAATAGACCCGATTAGGCGGCCTTATTCTATCATCACAGAATCGGAAAGCAATTCTTTTTATAGGCGTTTCAATCCCTATTCCTTAAGTAGACCGTTTCGATCGGAGAAGAGTTCCGAGAGGCGAACTAAGTCCCGTGTTTACGGGAGCTTTTCAACCCGGAAGAATCGCGCAAAATTTCGGCGATTTTCACATACGTTAGACGTTACGCATATCATTGCAACGCGCCTTATAAGTTGCGACTTCGCATTAACGGATTTGCGATGAGGATGGCGACCAAAAGAGAATTACATGCGACCGGCAAGGGTTGATTTTAAGAACGAAGAGGAAATGAGACGGAATAAAATTCAAATTCCTTAACAAAGATTCCTTTCATGATTCATAAAAACGGAATAGAATTAGGAAATATTTTTCCAGGAATTTCCATGCGGAATTTCCGATGACTTGACAAGAAAAGAACGCACGCGGAAGAATCAAACTATATGAGTCAGAGCAAGACGTTAGAACTGCATCATCACCGAGACTTAAATCTTTACAGCAATCTTAAGGATTTGAACCATCCCGTTCTTGAAAATTCTCCCGTTCATTACAGATTTCATAACCTTACGGAAAACGTGGACTCCATCATCAGCAGAACTCTGGACCGTTATCTGCTTCAACTCGACATCATCTACGTTCGTGATTCCGTTTTCGCCGCTCTGAAAGAAACGATCGCCAACTCGATCAAAGCGAATATCAAACGAATTTATTTCCGCGAGCTCGAAGCGGACATTCAAAATCCGGAAATCTACAAACAGAAGATTTTGGGATTCAAAAAGAAATACATAGACGAAAAGGAAAAATACGAGGAACTTCTTTTTAAGAACAATTTCGTGGTTCTCGTTTCCTTTATCCACAACAAGGACATGATCCGGATTCGGGTGATGAACAACGTCAAACTCAGTCCGACCGAAGTGGAACGGATCAATCAAAGGATCGAAAAGGCGAAACAATACAACGATCTTGCCGAAGCGTTTCTAGAAGCGGGGGACGAAACCGAAGGAGCCGGACTCGGCCTCATCATGTCGTTGATGATGTTGAAAAACGACGGACTTTCCACTTCTTCCTATAAGATCGAAAGCCAGGGAAACAATACGAGCGTCATCATCGATATTCCTTTAAACGTAACGAAGGACAATCACCAGCTGCAGAAAACGCAGGACATTCTCAAGAACATAGACGGACTTCCGACTTTTCCGAAATCGATTCAGGACATTCAGGCGATGATCGAAAGACCGAACTCTTCCATCAGCCAAATCGCCGAAGTCATCAAAAAGGACGTGGCGCTTTCCGCGAATATTCTGAAACTTGCAAACTCCGCCGCGTTTATCCGCGCGAACAAAGTGGAGTCCTTGGACAGAGCGATTCAACTCATCGGACTCAAGGAACTCAGTCAGCTTTTATACTCTCTCGGAACGAAACAGATTCTGGAGGATAAGTTCCCCGCCTTTCTTTCCATCTGGGACAAATCCAATCAATGCGCGTTCTATTGTAAATTAATCGCGGCGAAGATGAATCTTCCCAAGGATACGGTCAGCAATCTGATGTCCGCCGCGTTGTTGCACGACATCGGGGAAATCATTCTTCTTTCTTTGGAAGAAAGAACGATGAAGAGCATCGGCAAAATCTCCGCATCCAAGGAGATCGCTTCCGCGGTTTCGATGGAAGAAGCCGCATTAGGAATCACTCATACGAAAGTGGGTTCTCTTATCGCAGAGAAATGGAACTTCCCGGATATCTACGCAAAGGCGATGGAATTCCATCACAGACCTTTGATCATCGACGAGGAATTCGCGCCGTATATCTATCCGATTTACATCGCGGACATGATGATCAAGATCAACAATGAGGAAGCGAAATACAGCGAGATTCCCGAAAAGATTCTTCAGTTCTGCAAGTTCGGAAGTTCGGGAGAATTTCATTCCTTCAGAACGAAAGCCCTCGAAAACTTTCTCGCGACCACGAGATAAGGGAAGGCGCCTCCCCGGGACCTTTCGAGGACGACGAAAAAATTCCGATTTTTTTTCGAAAAGACGCAAACGATTTCCGGGCCGTTTGTTAAAGTCGAAACAGAATCCGTAATTTATTATATTGTAAAATTCGAATCCGTTTCCGCCGCAAATAGGCCATTTCCCCTTAAAAGCCTATTTCCCGTCATTTAGGGAAAATTTAATCCGACTTCGTTTTATACCTGTTCGCTTAACAAAATACACCGTTCGGACTATTGTCCCCGTTAATCCGACGTGCGAGAATAGGTCTCGTTAAGGCTACATGCCGGAGGGGACGATGAAAGGGTTTCAAAAAATAACGGGGATGGTTCTGGCGGGGGTTCTTCTTTTCGGAGCGAACGCTTGCACGAATTCTCAGGATCCCAATCTTCTCTGGCTCCTGAGCGCTACGCAGCCGAATCCTTCGGCCGCTCCGGACGGAGAGCAGCCGTTCAGCATCGTCATCAACGACGAAACGGCTCCGGTGGATTTCGTCTTCGATACGACCAAAACCGTGAACGTAAACATTCAGGTTTTAAGCCCCGAGTCTCCCGTCTCGGGAAGTTTAGTACAAATCTTTAATATAGATAATACCGCTCAAAAATCGATCTTCCGCGCGGCGACTTCCGAAAACGGAGAAGTCAAGGGAAGTTTCACGATCGACGAAGCGACCCGCAAGGTTTTCCTCAAAGTGGAAGCCTTCGGTCAGCTCTACGAAGCGGAAGTGGAAATCATCAACTCGTACAGCATTTCCAGAAGAATCACGGTCGTCATCAAAGGGAACAACGTGATTCTCCCCGATACGGACGGAGACGGAATCGTGGATCGGGACGACACGTATCCGAACGATCCGACACGCGCTTCCACGTTTCGTTATCCAACCGAAGGATATTATACGATCTCTTACGAAGACTTATATCCGGCTCAGGGAGACGCGGACTTCAACGATTACAACGTTCGAGTCGTGTTTGAAGAGGACTGGAACGCGAAGGGTGAAGTCGCAAGAGTTCGCGCCAACTTCACGCACGTAGCGAAAGGCGCGGGTTACAATCATACTCTGCATCTTACGATTCCCGGGATCACGGCTTCTTCGTATGCTCTGACTCGATTCGGTTTCGACGGAACTACGGTAGAATCCAACACGAGCGGAAACGATACGGCGATTTCTTCTCTCGAAATTCTTCCGAGATCCAATACAACGATTCAATCCCCGAACTCGTCGAGAAACAACACCACGTTTAAAAAAGGCAAGTCCGCGAATCTGGAAGTCGTTTTACAAAATGCGATCAATCGTTTAAGTTTAGGTCCTGCTCCGTACGATACCTTCGTCAAAGTCATCAACACGAACAAGGAAATCCACTTTCCGAGAAGATACTTCGACGCGCAGGGCAAGGATATCTATCTGGATTCCACCGGATTCCCTTGGGCGCTTTTGGTTCCGGGAAATTTTCTCTGGCCGTATGAAAGCACGGATATCCGCAAATCCTATCCTTCTTTCAAACCTTGGTATGAATCCTCAGGAAACACGAACCAAGACTGGTATCTCAGTCCGGTATCTTCCGAGGTTTTCCCCGCTACGAATTGAACTCATTTCCCCGGGATTTTCTTCCCGGGGCCTCTTTTTTTCTTTTCTTTCTCGCGGCGTCATGAGATTGTTTTAAGCTCTTATGCGGGACTTGAAACTGAAGAATCGAAAACTTCCTTCCTCGACTGCAATCTTAGAATCCGGCCTTTCTCCTAAATTCTTCCTCAACCTTTTGAAAGAAATCTCTCCGATCGTCGCGATCGACGACCGTAGAACGATTCTTTTTGCAAACGAATCCTTTCGAAAAGAATTCGCGGGGAGTTCCCGCAACCTAATGGGAAAGAATCTGTTTCGGATCTTCGGTTTAAATCCTGTGGATCAGGAAGAGATGGAAGCCAACATCAATCTTTCCAAACGAGGAAAGGTTCAAAACCAAGAGTTTCGAAAACAAAAAATCTATTACGGTTATTCCGTGTTTCGATTCGGCGAAAGCATCGGGATCATCCTCAAGAACATTACGGAAAACAAACGGTTGGAAAGAAAAATCGCCAACCTTCACACCAAACTTCTTCAGTCGCAGGAAGAAGAAAGGATCCGACTTTCCAGAGAATTGCACGACGGAGTCGGACAAACGATTCTCGCGGCCAAACTCAACTTTCAAGCCTACGGCAGAAATCCGAAGATCTACGAAGCTCAATTCGATACGGGACTTCTTCTGATCGACAAAGCGAGTCAGGAACTCAGGGACATTTATACGAACCTGCATCCTTCCACTCTGCGCGAAATCGGATTGGAAGCGGCGATCCGCTCGCTCAGTTCCGATCTCTTTCCGCCTATGGACGTTCAGGCGGACCTGGATCTGAGTCTAAAACCCGATCTTCAACAAACCGTCGCCAATCAGGTGTTTCGAATCGTGCAGGAAATTTTTCAGAATACGATCAAACATTCGCAAGCGAGAAATATTTATTTAAAGATTCACGTCAAAGGAAGGCAGTTGTTTCTCGATACGAAGGACGACGGAATCGGTTTTCAAGAAAGAAAGGTTAGAGCCAGGTCTTCCGGTTTTGGACTTGAAAATATAAGAAGAAGAGTGGAAGATTTAAACGGTAAATTTAAGATTGATTCTTCGGCCGGAAAAGGAACTAAGTTTATCATTCGGATTCCCTTAGAAAAAAATAAAAATACGAACGCTAAAAAATTATGAAACCTGCAATTACAAAAGTATTCTTAGTCGACGATCACGCCATTCTCCGCGAAGGGCTGAAGATGATTCTGTCCGGACAAACCGGTTTTGAAATTTGCGGCGAGTCCGGAGACGCCGAAAAGGCCTTGGATCAAATCGGCAAGTTGAATCCCGACTTGGTCATCACCGATATTTCGATGCCCGGCTTAAGCGGAATAGATCTCGTAAAGAATCTCCGCAAATATTATCCGAACATACGCACCATCATTCTTTCCCGTCACGACAACAAAGAATACGTTCAAAAATTATTGGAACTCGGAATCAACGGTTACGTTCTCAAAGACGACGCGGGCAACGATCTTCTCAGAGCGATCGAAGCCGTTCACAAAGGCGAAACGTATTTAAGTCCGGGGATCACCGCCCACTTTCTTTCCGGCTTTGTCGGTTCGGGAAAACCGGGAGAAGAAAACCAGGACGCGAAGAAGGCATTCTCCGTTCTTTCGGATCGCGAACGTGAAATTCTGAAACTCGTAGCGGAAGGAAATTCCAACGAATCGATCGGCAAGATCCTGAGAATTTCTCCGGCGACGGTCAAAGTTCACCGCGCAAACATCATGAAAAAACTAGACCTTCACAAGGTTGCGGATTTGGTCATGTATGCGATCCGCGCGGGTTTGATCGAATCGTAACCGCGAAAACGAAACCGTTTCTCATACATTCAAACATTATAATTTTCTCATTCTCCTTTTGAACGGGAGAACGACGAACATTTTCCCTGGATCGGAATTCGCCCGCGCCCAAAACGAAATTTTTCGCGAGAGGTAGTTTTCGGTTCGCAATTCTTGTCGTTTGGGAAACGATCCGAAAACGAAATTCCGCAAAGGAACGCAAGATTCACCTTATAAATCCGATCGTTTCTCGGTAAAAAAAGCGTTCCCAGGCTGACCTTGTTTGTTATAGGAAGGAATAGTTTTCAGAGAGGAAGCTTCGCGACGTCAAGCACCTGAGTGCTTGGAAACGAACACTCAAGCGGGCGAATCTTTCCTATTTTTCGGTATATTCTGAATCCTACTTAGGAAGGAAACAATCGTTATGGCGATCGGCAAAAAAATTCAAGACTACTTTTTGGGCGAATTGAATCTTTTAGGATTCAAAATACACAACAGGATATTGGCGATCTTCGGATTGATCGCTACCATCGTGATTCTGATCGGAATCGCGTACGGAATTATGGAACTCAGCTGGAGAATTCAATACCACCCTTCGGAGTTCGCGAACTTTCTCTTTTTCGGATCTCTTGCGATCGTATTCTTTTCTTTGTTTTCCCTTCTTCTCTACGCATTGTTTCCGGGTTACAAACCGTTTTTGATTTTCACACTGATTCTTTCGGCGATCTGCTTTACCGCCAATTCGTACATCCTCAATCACGAAGTCTTCCCTCCGTTTACGGAAAGAACCGTGTGGGCTCTTTGGATTTCATTTTCTTTGCTGGCCGCTTCGTTGATCCACGAGCGGATTCCTTCGATTGCGTTGTTGTTCTTTCAACCCTTCTTGATCATGGGTGCGTTTATCTCGCTCTCGTTCGCGCTCGTATTGGCGCCCGTGATGGTCTTCAGCTGGGCCTTGGTTTGGATGGCGGGCTTGGGTTTTCTTCCTTACGGACCTTTGTTCGCGATGACTGCATTCGGAAAAGCGGTTCATAAGATTCATTCTTCCTTTCCGAGCGGGAATCAAAAACGAATTTCGGCCGCCTTGATGATCGGTACGACGGTTCTTCTTTTGAGTTACAGCGGTTATTATTTTTTTCAGTGGAAACACGCGGAATATATTCTTACCAAACCCGAAACGATCCAAGGCAATAACCGCATCGACGCGGATTTACCCGAGTGGATCCAAAAAGCGGCGCATCTCCGAGTCAATCACGTGACCGAAATGGTGCTGCAGCCGGATCGAAGATCCGCGATGGGGCTGTTCGCGGCCCAGAGTCAATTCGATCCGCTCGCGTATTTCGCTTCGCAAGGGTTTCTTTCCCTCTTTCGTTCCAACGCAGAACAGAGAATCACCGCCGAAGACGCGGGAAAAATTCTCCATCTTCTATTCGGAAAATCGCATGCGTTTTTGGATCGTCTTTGGCGCGGGACTTCGTTGATTACCACGGACATGGATTCGCACGTTCAGATTCATCCCGAACTCAGAGTGTCTTATACGGAAACGACTCTTTCCATCTATAACGAGAATTCTTCCTCTCATACCTGGATCGGTTTGGGCACTTGGAATTCCTCCCCCGAAGAAGCGATCTATACGATCACCGTTCCTCCGGGAAGCATCTGCACGAAACTTTCCCTTTGGATCGACGGCGAGGAAAGACCGGCGAGGCTGACTTTCAAATCGACGGCGCATAACGCGTATCAGACGATCGTGGGCGCGGAAAGAAGAGATCCTTCCTATGTCGAATGGCTGGACGGAAATCGTCTGCGCCTGCGCGTGTTTCCGGTGACTCCGGAAAATTATAGAATGGTCCGCATCGGAATCGTATCCCCTCTCAAGGCGGACCTCGCTTCCGACGGAAAAGAAATTCTTTCCTATGAAAGAATCAAAATCGAAGGTCCGGTTGCCGATTTTGCGGATCAAAAGGTGAACGTGGATTTGTTTTCAAGCGCGCCGATCGAACTCGACCCGAACGGAATTTCTCTCAAGGAAAAAGTCGTATCGGATTCGCAAGTGCGTCAATGGACCGGAAACTCCGGTTTTCGCGGCTGGTCGTTTTCCTTTCCGGCGACAAAACCGGGTGGAACGATTTCCGCCGGAGGTGTGACATACAACGTTCTTCCTGAACAAACTGCGATCAAAGACTTTCAACCCGATCGGGTTCTTGTCGTATTAAATTCTTCCCTTTCCCGTTCGACTTGGAAGGAAGTCGTTCAAAAAATTTACGACTCCGGAATTCCGGTTACGATCCTTACCAACGAATGGTTTTATACGAAAGACGCGGATAAGGCGATGCGGTATTTGGACGAATGCGAAATTCCCGCCTTCAATCTGTTTCCGCTGCACTTGAACGAAATACCGGAAACTTCTAAGGTTGCCGGAAAAAATCCTCTTTGGGTCGTATCGGGAGAGAATCAATCGATTCCTTTGGGAGAACTCAGAGGCTCTTCCCGATTTGAGGGGATTCAAACCGCCGCAGGCAAACGGAACGAGCCGTATAAGATCGCGATCCTCAACGGAAAACGTTCCGAATACGTCGCGAGCCTAATCGATCTGAATCAAGTCGTGTCGGTCGCGGAAAACGAAGACGAACTCTTTGCGGTTCTCAAGAAGAAACAAATCCGTTTGCCGATCGAAAAAGAAGGAATCGTATCCCTTCCTCACGCAAAACTAACTTTGGAAACGACGAACGGCTCGAACGTAAAACGTCCCGGAAGCGATTTGTTAATCCGAATGGCGATTCAAAGAAGAATTCTAAAACAACTCGGCAAACGATTCTTTGACCGAGACTTGGAAAACGGGGATCTTGTCGATTTAGCAAGGGACGCAATGGTCGTATCTCCCGTTTCCACACTGATCGTATTGGAAACGGAAAACGATTACAATCGTTTCGGAATCAAAGCGGGCAAGTCGGCTCTTGGACAAAGCAAACTCGAAGCGCCCGGCGCCGTTCCCGAACCGGGAGAATGGCTGTTGCTGATCTGCGTCGTCTTCGGTTTGATCGTCTATTTCAAAACGAGAAGACAATTCGCTTAACAAAAACGATATGACCGCGACTTCCGCATTCATCGGTTCAACCGGTCGGCCCGCCTTTTACGTCGGACTTCTCGCTTTCGTATGCGTGATTCCGATGTTCAAGGTCGGTTTCGATTCTCTCGGCGCCCGTTCGATCGCTGAATTGTACCCTGTTTTGTTTCTTCCTTTATTCGTTCGTTTAACGAACGACGAAGAGAACGGTATCGTCTCGCTTGCAATTCGCAGAATATTCAAAAGATGGAAACTGTTTTCGATCGTATCGGAGAAGGTTCTCTGGTTCGTTCCGGGTTCTTCGTTTTTGATCTGCGGAATCCTTTTCCAAAGATCGAGTTTGATTTGGATCGGTTCTTTTTGGAACGCATTGGCCGTTTTGCATACGAGCGGAATCCGTTTCTCTTGGCCCGCACCCTTTTTAATCTTGGCGATTCCTCCGATCACCGGATTCGGTTCCCTTTTTCTGGGATATAAACTTCGATTGATCGTTACAGAGATCTGCGTTCAAGGGATGCGTTGGATCGACGCGGGATCGATCGCGGTGGGAAATCAGATTTTCTTTCACGGAGAATGGTTCGTAGTCGATCGTGTTTGTGAAGGTATGAAGATGGGACTCGCTTCCCTTCTCATCGCCGCCGCGCTCTCGCTCCGTTCCAACCGAATCGGCTTTGTTTTGATCCTTCTGTCCGTTTTCCCGCTTTGGTTTTTTTCCAACTTATTCCGCGTATTCACGCTGGTTTTATTTCAGATTCCCGCTTCTTCTTGGAGGCACGAGTTTATCGGAATCGTTTTGTTTGTCTGCGGAGTATTTATCCCGCTTTCGATCGTATCTTTCGTTTTTCCGAATATTCAAAAATCCGAATCAACTCCCGGCAGCGCCGCCCTTGCCATACGATTCCCTTCCCGAGCGGCGTGGCTGATTCTTCCCTTACTCGCGACGGCCTCGCTGTTCGGAAACCGGATCGCGCCCGTTCCAAAACGCAACTGGCCTTCGCAAATTTCCTCCTTTCGACTCGAATCCGATTCCACTGCCAAAGATCCGAGAATCGCCGTTTATCGGTCGGGAGAGAAGTATCTGATTTTAAAGAGGGATTTGTTCGCGATCGGAACCGGCCACGATCCGAGAATCTGTTTTGAAGCGGTCGGTTTTGCCTTTACGGAACAAACCGGAGACAAGGGTTTGAACCGAGGGCAACTCAAAAGTCCTTCGGGGGCGGCTCCGATTCTTTTTTGGTGGTATTCGGTTACGAAAAACGAAACCTTGGAAGGAGACCGACTCTCGAACATTCGTTCGTTTGCACCGTTTCGATCGGCATCCGATTTTCACTGGAGATGGGAACGGCTTCGGGGAGCCGACGCGATTCAATGGAACTTATACGGACCGGACGAGAAGGAACTCCGCGCGGTCATCGGAGAAATTTCCAAAGAGCCGATAGAATAGCGCACGAACGAAAAATCGTTTTCCTCGGCAAAGAAAACCCGCATGAATCATCGAAACGCATTAGAACATCATTCTTTTCTAAATCAACTTTCGGAACGGATTCTTGAGGAACTGGACCTGAACGTGCTTTTGATTCCGGATGAAACGCAGAAAAACCGGATTCTCCTTTTAGAAAAGGAAACGGGAGCTTACGTCGTTCTCTACAAAAAAGACGTCGAACCGCAAGGCAGACATCTTTGCAAAACGATCCGTTCCGCCGTTCTCAACGAGGATCAAATCCGATCCGTTATGGAATTTGAACGAGAACTGAGGCAAACCCAAGATCTGATCGTTGTCGCTTATCAAAAACCGATCTCTTATTTTTGAGGATGTTTCGATTTGAGGTTGGGATCTCGACGGTCCCAACCGAAACATGCAGGAGTTCCTACAAGTTGGACATTCTAAAAGTGATTGCAAAAAGTATGATTTTCTGATATGGAAAAGTCTCCCGATTCTTCCCGCCACCTCACCCCTCCACCCAAGATCAGGGTGGGGCGCGATTGTTTTACGAAAGAATCGTAGGAGTTCCTACAAGTTTTCAAATTCCAGACAAATCCCTTACTGCCGAACGCACACGAGTCTTCTCGGCGTATTGCATGCGTCTCCGAAAAGGGAACCGATCGAATTTTCATTCGTTACGTTTCCGGCGCCATACATTCCCGTAAAAACACCGGTTCCATTCGACCAGTTATTGCAAATATCACCTCCGCTGGTCGTCCAGTCTTGCGCAAGCCCGGTCCACCATTCCACGGCGCCGCCCGGATCGATATTTGCCGATAAACCCGGCGTTGGAAAAACAACGATCCCCGCCGCGTTCGTGGTAAACACTTTCACCGGCGAACTTGTCGATCCTTTGTAATAGTCCTGATTCGGCAAAAGCACCCAACCGATATTTTGAGCCGGGTTCGTACAATAGGCGGCCGTACACGCCTGGCGCACCGGAGCCACGTTCGACACAATCAAAGCCTTGTAATCGCTCCCCGTTCCCGGCAAAGAAGAAAAATTTGAGTTCTTTTCATTTGCGCACATAGTGTCGGCACCGGTCACGGTTCCGAGCGAACCACCCGAAGGAGTTGTGGTGACGAAAAGAAATTTATAGGAAAGGACCGGATCGGTCGTTCCACCGCCGCTATTCGAATTCAAAAGTGCAAGCAGCAAAACGCCGGAAGTATCTCCTGGGAACGGGACCGAACAACTCATTGTGAAAAAGCAAAGTAGAAAAAAAGAATATACAAATTTCAGAATATTCTTTCGAATCATTCGAACTCCTTTCGGAAGCTGATCTCGATTCTCCCCAAGGAAAGAAACGAATTCGGTTGCAGGTTCGGAGAATTCCATCGTGTAACGCCTTCCGACTTCGATTCTATCAAAACGGTCGTCGATTGAAAAGAACGTTTTTCCAACCACACATTCAGACCGTATGTCAAAAGGGCTAACGCGCCTATGCCGACTTGATTATTTTGATGCGTTTTGTATTCTTTTTTATCCTCGTCCCTTTGCTGAAGAAGATAGAACGTCACCGGAAGAGGAGTCGTCAACGCGGCTAACGCCAAAAAGCCGGGATCGTTTGCGGAGGATTGAGCGAGGGAATTTCCCGCAGTTCTTTCCGCGTTACCCGCAACCGCTAAGGCGCCGAACCATAAAAATATCAAAGAAGCCTTCGTGTATTCTTTTCGTTCCAAAGGAAGAAGTCCCGGAACCCAGACCTTCCACGATGCCACGCCGACGGCGGCCTGTTTTTTTTCGGCCTCATACACGCTCTTAGGACGATCATGTTCGACAAGAAACGCGGACCATTGACTCCAAGAGGACGGCTTTCCGAAACGGTTGAGCGCGGAGATTCTAAACTCGTATTCCCCAGCGGGAATCAAGAATTCCAAGCTGTTCGTAACGACTTTCTCTTCCGCGACTAAGGTATTCGGATCGGAAGGTTTTCGAATCTCCACCTTGTATCCGTTGTTTCCCTTGACCTCGTTCCATTCTATGTAAAACGTATACTTTCTTTCTTCCGAATATGCAGAAACGCTTATAAACAAGCAGATCAGCGCCGGAATCATTCTTGCGATCGATCTCAATCTATTCCCCTTTTTTGCCCGTTGTTTTTGTTTCCGGGGCGGCCAAGTCTTCTCTCAGTACGATTTTAAATTCCGCCTTAGCCTGATTGGATTCGTTGCCTTCCTGAATCAAGGCCCAGGAGAATTTTCCAACGTCCAGAACGCTTAGGTCCGTCAAGCGGAAGGATTCTCCGTTTACGGATCGTTTGAGTATGGATTCTCCGTTTCCTCCGTAAAGATTTAGACTCCATTTTTGTTCTTTGGAATTCGCGTTGTGTTTCCAGCGGAATACGATCGAGTTTTGTCCGGTCATATCCACGGTCCTTCCTTTAATCGGAAATACCAAGGCCGGAAGTACGGATGTTTCCTTTTCGGCTTTCGGTTCGTTTCCGTTTTCCGTTTGTTTGGAAGGAATCGTTTCGTTGGTCGCGGCCGTCGTCGGCGCGGCAGTTTGTATTTCCGGAACTTCCGTCTTTTGAACGGTTTCCGTTTTTTCAACCTGGAACGATCTCGCTTCGGATACGGCTTCGGTTCCCGGTAAGTTCGAGAAGGACTTCACTCTCCAATGATATTTTCCTCCCGATAACGGAATGGAGATCGAAGTTTTAAAAACCGTGAGTTGCCTGAGCCCCGATTTGAAATCGGGCGACTCCGAAATTTCCAAAATATAACCGGTCGCTAAACGGGAAGGTTTCCATCGAAACGATTGCAGCTCGCCGCCTTCCAAGCTCGTGTTCTTCAACGGAAACAACAACGTTACGGGAGGGTTGGGGAGAATGCGAAATTTCCTGACTTCGGAAAGTTTCGTTTTGTCCGCGGAGATGAGCCTCCAATAATAGATTCCTTCGGGAAGATTGGCGTCCGCAAAATCCCCTTTGGATTCCTTTTTGAAAATCAAAGGATGAAAACTTCGGTTTAACGAAACTTCTAATACGACATTGGGAATGGAAGGGACCGGTTTCCATCGGAATAGGATCCTGGCCTCTCCGGTTTCCGGAAAAATCCGATGATTGTCCACGGGTTCGAACAAGGTCCATTCTTCCCGGATCGGCTGCAGCGATTCGTTTCCGACTCTCGCCTTTTCACCTTCTTTGATTTCCTTGGTTTCCTGATTGGAGTCGATCCATTTCAAGGTTCCTTTGGTGAGTTCTACGAGATTGTCACCGCTCGTTCCGTCCCGCGTTACGCGAAACAGACTGGATTTGTCCGTCGACTTCAGAACCGTTTTGCCGGACGTAAGGCTTACCGATCGGGTAGATTGCACTCGAACCGAACCTTCCTCCAATTCCAGAAGTTCCTCTTCTTCCTTAAGATTGATTACGATCATCGATCTCGGATCCAATTCGAATTTGGTTCCCGAGGTCAGAGTGACGACGGCTTCGGACAATTCGTCGGTTCGAACGGAATCGTGATTGAAGATCGGAAAGTTCTGCTCCACATCCTGCCAGATCATACGATCCGAAAATTTTCTCTGCGCGGTTTTGTATTTGAACGTGATGTTTCCTACGGTTTCCTTTCTGCCTTCCCCGAAATCGGCCGCGCCTTCTCTCCAAAAAAGAAAAAGGGAAACGCAAAGCGCGAGAAGGGACAGAACGCCCACTTGGATTTCCTTTCGAAATTTCGAATATAGGTTCATGCCAAGGACCGGGAAGGCGATTCAGGGTCGGGAATTCCGCATAACACGCGTAATTCTTCGAGAGATTTAGGGCAATCCTGATCCTCTTTCCAACCTAACACCGCGTAGATGGACTGCGGTTTTTCCTTTCCGCGGATCCATACGGGAGGAAGTTCCACGAAGTTGAAATGATCCTTTGCCTGTTGATACGTGCTTTCCGAGATGAGAATGTCGGTTCCGAATTCCTTGTTCAAGTATTCTATTCTGGACGCGAGATTGACCGTATCGCCGATCACCGTGAATTCAAGCTTCTTCTCCGAACCGATCTGTCCCACGATCACCGGACCGGAATTGATTCCGCAACCGAAACGGGTAAACGGACGACCTATCTCGTGACCCTTGCTGTTGAACTCGATCAACGCTCTTCGCATTAACAAGGCCGCGTTGATCGCGTTCTTCGGTTCGTGACCGTCGTGAACGAGCGCGCCCCAGTGAGCCATCACCGCGTCTCCGATGAACTTATCCACGATTCCCTGAGTGAGATAAATACATTCCACCATCTCGGTGAAGTATTGATTCAGAAATTCTACGACTTCTTCCGGCTTCATCTTTTCGGACATTCCCGTAAAGTTTCGTAGATCGGAAAAGAAGACCGTAACGTCTCGGTTTTCGCCGCCTAGCTTGAGATCGGAAGATAACGCGCGTTCGGCGATTTCCTTGTTTACGAATTTACCGAAGGTGCTTTTGATCTTTTCGCGTTCCTCGAGTCCGCGCGCCATTCGCAAGAACGAGTTGGTAAGAACCCCCACTTCGTCGTGCGTTGTGGGACGGATATCAACGTGATAATTCCCTTGTTCCACTTTACGCGTCGCACTGAGAAGCTGAATGATCGGAATCGTCAGAGTTCTTGAAAACACGAACACGACGAAGAATGCCACGGATAAAACCGAAATCATGATGAGAAGATTCTGTCTTCTAATCTTGTAAACCGCCTCGAAAGCGAGATCGGCGTCCAACGTGGAAAGAATTCCGAGCCCTCCTACTTCGAGCTGTTGATACGAACCGAGCATTTCCCTTCCTTCAAAATCGAAACGCTGCGAACCGTTATCCGAAGGACTGCGAAGCATATTCTCCACAAGAGGATGTTTTTTATAATCCCGACCGGAGATCGCTTCCTTGTCGTTCGAGTGCGCGATCAGATTTCCGGAAGAATCCACGACGAGCATTTGGAAGAAGTCCGTTTGTCGAACCGCCAAAAAAGAATCCAAAAATTCCGTGGCGGAAAAAACCAAACCCGAAATCTCCGCGCCTTCGGATACGGGAAGAAGAACCGCAACGGCGGGGAAGCCGAACTCGGAAGAAACATTCAATACTTCTAATGTTCCGGACAAACGGGAAGAAGCCTTTTCCAAAGCGCCTTTCAGCGTCTCCGGATCGGGAACTCCCGAAACCGAATTCGTCTTTAAAAATTTCAGATTCCAAAAAAGCGAACTGATTTCGCGGACGGAATCCCCCGGTTTGGATCGAAAGCGAACATACGCGACCGCGTTCGGATTGGCGCGGAAGAATTTTTCCGATTCGGCCGGACGAAAGTCCTGAATCTTACGAGTGGTTTCCTTCAGTTGTCCGCTCAGCTGCAGACCGGTCATTCTTGCGAGAGAAAGATTGTATTCCTGAATGAGAATCTCGCTGTATTTTCTGAAAAAGTACGTCGCCATCGTAATCATCAAACTCATGCTGATCATGATGATCGCGGAAACGATGGAGAGAAGTTTTACCCGGATCGTAAACCGGGAAGGACGGAACGGCTCGTCGTAACCGTGCGGGTGTTGAGGATGCTTTAGAAAATCATAATATTTTGATTCGATCGAGGACGCAAGTCCGTGACCCGTCCAAATCAGACAAGGAGTGTTGTGCGAACGGTTTTTCAGGAATTGAAAGAATTTTTCCGAGGATTCTCCGCTGCCGGAAAGAATCTTATCGCTGTCCGCGGAAGAGATCGTAAAACCTCCGTGTTTCAAATCGCGTACGAGTCTTAAAAAATCGTGGGACTTTTTGAGAGTTTCCGCTTCCTTTCCCGGAAGACAAAAAACGACTTCTCTGATTCCAAGCGCGAGCTTTTCGCCAATCAGACTTCGGATTAATAAATCGGGATCGTCTCCGTCGGAGTGAAGATTCGGTAGTTCTTCCCAACGGATCGTTTTATCCCGTTTCCGTATGAATCGATCAAGCAGCCTGGACATCCGTTCCCTGTTCTCCTTAATTCTGGAGAAGAATGAAGATGTTTTTTCTCCTGTCATCCTAAAATCGAAAATTTAAACAGAAGACATAGTTAAGGCCAAACGATTTGAACGAAAATCGACACAGATCGGACAAAGAAAGCGGTTCTAGATCGCCGAAAGACGATTTGGCCTTGCCGGATGGGGATTTATTCGAAAACTGTTCCCATGGATTGGAACGGAATTCAAACCTGGTTTTCGAAGGAATTCTTTTTGGAATTCGGAAACGCTTTCGGAATTTTTCTCTTCGTATTATTTTTCGGTTATATACTCGGAGACAGAATCGTTCCGAGACTTTCCGCCGTTCTTTTTCAGAATAGAATTCCCAGCTCTCATCCTCTTTTTAAAGCGGGAAGAAGAATCATCCGTTTGCTTTTCTTCCTTCTGGCGACGTTTTTATTCCTAAAGTTTCTCAAACTTCCCACTGGTTCGGGAGAATTCGTCTTTTTAGGATACAAAATTCTTTCGATCGTTCTTTTAACCTTTTCGCTCGTTCGTCTTTTTTCGGCGGTGTTCGAAACGTATTCCGAAAAAACCGACGGTTTGATTTCTTCGGCGTCGATCATCAGCAACGTAGTTCGAATCACGTTATTCGCCATCGGTGTTTTGTTGATCCTGCAATCGCTCGGCATTTCGGTCGCACCGATTCTCGGAGCCCTCGGAGTGGGAGGTCTTGCGGTCGCGCTCGGTTTGCAGCCGACCCTTTCCAATTTATTTTCGGGTCTCAGCATTCTTCTAGGAAAGCAGCTCAAAAAAGGGGATTACGTTCGTCTATCGGGAGAAGGACTCGAAGGTTACGTGCAGGACATCACATGGAGAAGCACGACGATCCGCAGATTCAACAACAGCACGATCGTGGTCCCGAATTCCGTCATGGCCTCATCCGTGTTTACTAACTTCGATCTGCCCACGAAAGAATTTTCGATTCAGATCGAAGCCGGTGTCGCTTATCAATCCGATCTCGAACGAGTGGAAACTCTCGCGGTGGAAATCGGAAACGAAGTATTGAAGAAGTTCTATCAGTCGCCTTCGACCAAGGACGTTTCCTTCGCTTATCAAAAGTTCTCCGAAAGTTCCATCGATTTCAAAGTCGTTCTTCCTTCTCAGGAATTCACGGATCAGTTTCAGATCAAACACGAATACATCAAACTTCTCCATTCCCGTTTTCAAAAAGAAGGAATCGAATTGAGGCTGCAAAACAAGAAATGAAACGAGCGAACGGGAAACGGATAACTTTCTATTCTGTTGTCAACCCGTTTAAAGACCGGTCACTTGGACCGACAAACAATCGAACGCCTTAAAGATACTTGCAAACATGAAAGATTCTTTTTTTAAAGACGCGTTTTATTACTGGAACGTATTGAGCGTCGATATCGTATGCGGAGCGGTCGCTTCGGCTTGGTTTGCATCCTCCCTTCTCCATACGCAAATGAGAACGGCGTTTTGGATTTTATTGCCCGCGTCCGTTTGGGTCATCTACAGCGCGGATCATCTGATCGACGGCTGGAAATTGGGAGAAAACAGCGCGAACGAACGGCACGCATTCCATTACAAAAACAGAATTTTCTTAAGTTGGATCACGATGATCGCGGCTGTTCTGTGTTTTGTCTGCGGGATACTGTTTCTGCGGGAATGGGTCGTAAACGTCGCTTTGATTTTGGGAATCTTCGTGTTTTTGCACGTCGTCTTTTCGTATCTTCAAATTCCCTTCTTTTGGAAAGAATGTTCCGTTTCCGTTCTTTATACCGCCGGAGTTTGGTTCGGTCCGATCCTGCTGACGCAAAAATCCGCGTTTGAAACCTGGACACCCTGCGCCCTTTTCTTTTTAACGGCGCTTTGCAATTCTTTCGTAAATTCTTATATGGAAAAAGAAATCGATCGCAAAGAAAACGTGGAATCGATTCTCAAACAAATTTCTCCCGTCGCTTTAAAAAAGACCGTTTATACGTTAGCCGCAATCGGGGCGACAGGAATTCTTTTCTGGTTTCGGGAAAGTTCGGAGCCGATTCTCCCCGAATGTCTGTATTTGGGTTTGGGGTACGCGATTCCCGCGGGAATTCTGCGGTTTGAGACTTCGTTTCAGAAAAACCGGTTTTACAGACTTTTCGGAGAAGGTTATTTCATCCTGGCCTGTATTCCGGTTTTGATTCGACGGTGGGTTACGGTTTGACCGCGGGAGGAATTCTTAAAATCCAACGAAGAGCTTCGTAAAACTTCGTGGCTTTTAAAATCGGATTCAACCATCCGGTCGTGATGCAGAAATACGTGTCGTGAGGGGCCGTGTGATGAACCTTGTGATGCTCCGGTCCTAAAATCAGTTTATATTTTTGTAATGTCTTGATCAGGGGCAAAGGAGAATCCTGATGCGCCCATTTATGAATCTGATTGGTCGCGAAAATTCCCCACAAAAGAAAAAACCAGAACAGCGCGAGAAGCGAACTGAAAACGCCCGCAGAGTCCCAAAAGAAAACATAATATACTAATATAGGCAGCGAAACGAGACAATTGTTTCCGTTCGTCTCGATAAAATCGTGTCTCGTAATTCCTTTCGGGTCCACGTGATGATCGCGGAACGGAAAGATGAACGCGGGTCCGAGCACGGGAGTATTTTCCGAACCGATGCTGTCCCCCAAAAAGTGGACCAAACCGGAGATAAAATCGGCTCCGAGCCAGGAAAGGAAAATCACGGAAGGCACGGCCCAGATCAAATACGAATGAGCCGCGAAGTTGTTTTGAAAAAGGTTCGCGAGTTTATAGCCTAGATAAACGGAAAGAAAAACGAAAGCGATTACGCTGAGTGTCTCGAAGATTCGATGAACGGTTAAGTCCGGTTTCGGAACGGGAGTAAGTTCGGTATTCATACGATTGCCTGGTGTATTCTTAACACAAATAAGAATTCAGGCGATATTTTTTTCCGCAAAGAAACTCTTGGACCGCAAAAAAAAAATGAAACTTTACAGAGGAACTCGCGATCGGATCTTTCTTGATATGAGCCCCCTTTCCTTCAATACGCCCGGCCTTTTGTTCCCCGCGATTTCTCTTCTGATGCTTGCTTATACGAATCGTTTTTTAGGTCTTGCGAGTCTCGCAAGGCAGCTCATCGGAAAATACCAGGAGAAGCAGAATCCGGATCTTCTTTCCCAAATCCGCAATCTCCGTTTCCGTCTTTCGTTAATCCGTCATACGCAGAGCATGGGAATCCTCAGCTTGCTCGCCTGCACTTCTTGTCTGACCGTCTTGGCGTTCGATCTGCAACAAACCGCTTGGATTCTTTTTGCGTTCGCGCTCCTCTTTCTCGTGGTTTCGCTTTGTATCTGTTTGCTGGAAATCCATCTTTCCGTTCACGCTCTCGATATCGAAATGCACGCTCTGGATGCGATGGATCGCGAACGAACAAATTCCGGCTCGCACTAAAGAATTCTTGAAGCAGGAGAGTTTCTCCGTAATTCTCGCTTTTTAAAAAGAAATCGAAATCCGGAAATCGGTTTCGAAAGCGGGAGTTCAATATGAGCGCAGCGTTTTACAGAGACAAGGTGGTGTGGATCACGGGAGCCTCTTCGGGAATCGGAGAAGAACTCGTAAAGGAAGCGGCCAAACGAGGAGCGAAGATCGTTCTTTCCGCGAGAAGAACCAAGGAATTGGAAAGGGTCAAAAAAGAATGCGGTCTCACCAAAACGAACAGCCTGATTCTTCCTTTAGATTTAGAAGATTATAAAAAACTAAAGAACGTTCCGAAAAAGGCGATCGATCAATTCGGAAGAATCGACGTTCTCATCAACAACGGGGGAATCAGCCAGCGTTCCTTTACGTATGAAACCACGGTGGATACGTATGAAAAACTGATGGACGTGAACTATTTCGGAAACATCGCGTTGTCCCTCGCCGTTCTTCCGATCTTACGCAAACAAAAGAGCGGAGTCATCGCTTCGATTTCGAGCGTCGCCGGACTATTCGGGGTTCCTCTCCGCAGCGGTTACAGCGCGACGAAGGCGGCCCTCACCGGTTTTTACGAGGCCCTCCGCGCGGAAAATGTTCAGGAGAATATTCAAGTTTCCTTAATTTATCCGGGCTTTATCAAGACTCAAATCTCCAACAACGCACTCAAAGGCGACGGAAGCAAACAAGGTAAAATGGATTCCGTGATCGAACAAGGCATTTCTGCGGACGAATGCGCCCGCAAAATTTTGGATGGAATCGCCGCTTCCGAAAAGCGGATCATCATTGCCGGTCCGAGAGAAAAGTTCGCGATCTTTGTTTATCGATTCTTTCCGAATCTTTTTGCAAAGATGATCGCAAAAGCGAAAGTGACATGAATTGCGACCCATAGGGAGCAATTCGCTGAGTTATTGCGACCCATAGGGAGCAATTCGCTGAGTTATTGCGACCCATAGGGAGCAATTCGCTGAGTTATTGCGACCCATAGGGAGCAATTCGCTGAGTTATTGCGACTTATACAAAGACATCCGCTAAGCGATTGGCGATCAAGAGAAGTAAGTTGAGGCTGTTATGGCAAAAAATTATATCCGGTTTCAGAAAAAGAAGAACGTCGATTGGGCTTTGCTCGAGAACGGGAGAATTCTCCCGTTGGGCTGCGGAGACCTATCGACAAAAGACTTTCTCGAATTCTTACGGAAGAAAAAGAAATCGACCAAACTTAAATCGATTTCTTCGGAAGGAATTTCGATTTTATCTCCGATCACGGCTCCTTGTCAGATCCTTTGTCAAGGCGCGAACTATAGGCAGCATCTGATCGAATCGGGGTTGAATCCGGACGACAAGAATTACAACCTCTTCTTTACGAAATCGGACGCTTCTTTGTTTCCACCGATCGGAGACGTTGTGCGCCCTTTGCACGTAAAACTTCTGGATTACGAGATCGAACTCGGTCTTGTTTTTGGAAAAGGATTCGATTCCGATTTGGATCCGAATCCGCAAAACGTAGCCTCGCACGTCGCCGCGTTCTTTATGGCAAACGACGTTTCTGCGAGGGACGTTCAGCTTCCTCAATTGCAATGGTATAAGGGAAAATCCTATCGCACATTTTGTCCGTCCGGTCCGCATCTTACGGTTTTGGAACCGGGCGATTTCGAACGTTTGGATTCTTTGGAACTGACGTTGACCGTAAACGGAGAAGTCCGTCAAAAGGACAGCGCTTCCAATCTCGTTTTCAAACCGATCGAAAGCATCGTAGAACTATCACGTTTTTGTAATATTGCCGCGGGTGACGTTTTGCTAACGGGAACTCCTTCCGGTTGTGCGCTCCGCGCGCCGGGGAAACTCGTGCAGGCTCTGGGCGGGTTTCTTTCCGAAAAAACGAAATGGAAGTTGTTTGTCAAAGGCCAAAGCAAACGAAGCCAATACTTACAACCGGGAGACGTCGTCCGTTCTACGATCCGCACCGTCGACGGCAAGATCGACCTCGGTGAACAGATTTTGAACGTGATCGCCGAGTAAATCGGTGGATCGGGTTCGGCACGTTAGACGAAATGGATCGTTTCCGCTGGAAGCAGCGACCCGTTCCGTCAATCCAATTTCGTTCGACTTTGTTTGTCGGACCAATTGTGACGTTCGGAACGAGTCCTTGTATTTTCTCTAAAACGAAGGAGTTCCTACATTCTCATGGGTAAACGGAGAAATTTCCCGAGCATCAACCCGCAAGCGACACGCACGGCTTGGTCTGAAAGACCGAGCGGGACTCCGCGAGCCGGAAGTGGCGCGGTCCGCGTGTAGGAACTCACACAAAATTCAAACGAAATTCGTTCCGATTCTAACGCGGATGCGGCCAAAACTTTTCCGCAGGAGTTCCCACACTCAAGGAGCGCTGTAGATTTCCGCTCCTTGATCCAAAAACTCTTTGGATTTTTCTTCCAGTCCCACTTGAAGGGCTTCCTTCTCGCCGATTCCTTTTTCCTCCGCGAATTTGCGGAGTTCCTGCGTTAAATTCATCGAACAAAAATGAGGACCGCACATGGAACAAAAGTGCGCCGTTTTCATACGATCCTGCGGAAGGGTTTCATCGTGAAACGACTTTGCCGTTTCCGGATCGAGGGAAAGAGCAAACTGATCTTCCCAGCGAAATTCGAAACGGGCCTTGCTCAAAAGATTATCGCGTTCGATCGCGCCCGGATGTCCCTTTGCCAAATCGGCCGCATGAGCCGCGATCTTATACGCGATCACTCCTTGTTTTACGTCTTCCTTATCGGGAAGTCCGAGATGTTCTTTCGGCGTCACATAACAGAGCATAGCCGTTCCGAACCATCCGATCATCGCGGCTCCTATCGCGGAAGTAATATGATCGTAACCCGGAGCGATGTCCGTGACAAGAGGGCCTAACGTATAAAACGGTGCTTCTTGACAGAGTTTCATCTGAAGATCGACGTTCTCTTTGATGAGATGCATCGGAACGTGACCCGGCCCTTCGATCATTACTTGAACGTCCTCTTCCCAAGCGCGTTTGGTCAATTCACCGAGCGTTTCCAATTCTCCGAATTGCGCTTTGTCGTTTGCGTCCGCGATCGAACCGGGACGCAATCCGTCTCCGAGAGAAAACGAAACTCCGTATTTTTTCATCACCTTGAGAATCTCGTCGAAATGCGTATAAAGAAAATTCTCCTTATGATGTGCGAGACACCATTTTGCGAGAATCGATCCTCCCCTTGATACGATCCCGGTCACGCGGTTGGCGGTAAACGGTATATAACGCAGCAGAACTCCCGCGTGAATCGTAAAGTAGTCCACTCCCTGTTCGGCTTGTTCCTCCAAAGTCTCTAAGAAAACTTGAATATTCAAATTCTCCGCTTTTCCTTTCACCTTTTCCAGAGCCTGATAAATCGGAACCGTTCCGATCGGTACGGGGGAATTTCTCAAGATCCATTCTCTCGTTTCGTGAATGTTCTTTCCCGTGGAAAGATCCATCACCGTGTCCGCTCCCCACTTGACCGCCCAATGAAGTTTTTCGACTTCTTCTTCGATGGAGGAACCGAGCGCGGAATTTCCGATGTTCGCATTAATTTTTACGAGAAAATCCTTTCCGATGATCATCGGCTCGAGTTCGGGATGATTTCGATTGGAAGGAAGAATCGCGCGACCGCTCGCGATCGCAGAACGAACGAACTCGGGATTCATATTCTCCCGAAGCGCCACATAACGCATCTCTTCGGTGACGATCCCTTGTTTCGCATAATACATCTGCGAATGATTCGTATCTCCTCGATCCAAACGTTTTCGAATCCACTCTTGTCTGAGTTTCGCGATTCCGTTTTTATAATCGGAAGGCTGCTTATCGGAAAGCGCGCCTTCCGTATGATACGATTGATATTCGGTCCCGTCGGTTAGACGAATCGTTTTGAGCGGGACTTGAAATGATTGAGCGGGTTCCATACTTTCTCCTGACCGCGGGTTTGGAGATGGAACTGAGGAAGGACGTTAAAAAAACAAGAACCGATTCGCGATTCTTCCTTTGAAATTTCCGAGACGACTCGAAATGAATTGGAACAAAGATAGAATCGTTTGTATGATCCGTTTTCCTACGCAGGCCTTATCCTGATCAGGTTCCGGGGACTCTCTCAGAGGCTATTTTGTTTAGCCCCACCCCCAACGGTTTCAAAAGTAGAATCGCATGACAAGAGTTCGATGACAAGAATAAAAAGAAGCCCTTGTACTAAAATCAAACCCGTTTCTCTTTGAGAAATTCCGACCTATATAGAACGCTAAGAACGGAAGAATTCGAAACTTCCCGATTAGAATCCAGTGAGTGAGAATCACCAAACGACTTTTCCAATGTGAAAATCGGTGTGTTTTTTGTTCCGCGTCTTAAGGGATGTTTTAAAAATTTTCGTCGCTCCAAGAGTGAAAGATTTCATACAAACTCATAACAAATGTTATAAATACGTTAAAATTTTTTTCATTCTACTCCGGAATTTTGGGAACTTTTCAGCCTTTTCTCTAAATCCTGTTTGACACTAATCCATGAACTTCTAAAGTTTCACCCTGTGTCCGGGATTCAGGAAAAGAGAAATAACCTCCGGAAACACAATCAAATCAAAATTGAATCGTGAGTAAGGAGTTATCAATGGTTCGTAACATGAGTAAGGTGTTGCTTGTCCTTGCCGTACTGTTCGCGTCGGCTGCAAGCTTAAGTGCAAAATCATACGCAATTGTAGGATTCGGGTTACAATTAGACCTGGGTCAATTAGGTGGAACAATCACTAAGGACGGTCTCGATGCGGCTACGTATTACGGTCCTGTAAGATCTTCCAACACTTGTACCGTTGGAACGGATGCAGGCTGTGTACAAAATCCATCAAGACCTACCGGAGAAGGTAACTTTGTTGGAGTTGCTCCAAGAAGAGCAATCCCTGCTGAAAACAGATTGATCACTCTCGAAAGAACTACCGGCGGTCTTATCAACGCTACAAGCACTAAGGGAGCTATGGTGGGTGGTAACTTAATGGTAGGTTACGAATCCGATTTCGCGAAATATTTCTTCTGGAGAGTTGCAGCCGAGTACACTCAAAAGATCTCCGGCGGGGTTACCAAAGCGGATATCGCTGGTTACAACATCGTAGACATCACTTGGGGATTCAGCGCAATCGTGATTCCTGCGACTGTGGGTATCAAATTGAACGTAACCGAAGATGCGGCTGTTTATATGGGAGCCGGTTTGAACTACTTCAACGGTGGTTGGTCTTTGAACGGGATGAACAACATCAAAGGCGGATACGACCTCATGACAGCTGCAGGTCTTACTTCTGTAGCAAATCTTTTGAGCGACGGAACCGATCCGGTTACGACTCGCGAACATACAAGATTTAGAGCTTCCGGAATCGCTCCGAACTTCTTAATCGGAACTCAGGCACGCGTTTCCGATAAAGGACACGTATTCTTAGAACTCGAAACGATCATGTCTGCAGCCTACTCCGTAGGTAAGACTCAGTCCGTAGGGGGAGCTTCTAACCTTTCTCCTTACCCTGCTTACCCGATCGTTGTCGGTGGACAGATCTACAGATTCGGATACAAACACGAACTCTAAGATTCTTTCCTAAGAATCGAATTTCCAAAAAGGCTCTCCTTCGAGAGCCTTTTTTTATACCATTCGCTCAAAAAAAGTCCGAAGAACCTTGACAGCAGTCGATTCGAATTTAGCGTCCTAATTCAACCATCCGCTGTAAGGAAGCGTAAATGATCTTGGTTCCACGTCGATTCTTCGTAACGAAGTCATATTGGTTGACTGTCTGCCTGTTCTTCTCCTTCTCCCTTTGCGATCACCTTTCGGCAAAATCTTATTTCGTAACCGGATTGGGTCTTCAATTCGATTTGGGAAATATGGGAGAAGTCATCACCAAAGACGGAATCAATTCGGGACAATACCACACGGTTCAATCTTCCAATGCCTGCGACCCGAACGTTGCGATCTGCAGTCAAAACGGATTCGTAAACGGGGTCGCGCTTCGTAGACTGGTCGTTCCCGAAAACAGATTGATCACGATCGAACGAACCACAGGCGGAGTGTTTCAGGCGGAGAGCGCGCAAGGCGCGATGGTAGGCGGCAATATCATGGCCGGTTTCGAAAAGGACTTCGGAAAATATTTTTTCTGGAGAATTTCCGCAAACTATACGCAAAAGATCGCAGGCGGCGTAACAAAGGCGAGTTTTATCGGATATCGCTTCATCGATGCGAATTGGAACTTTCAATCCGTTGTCGTTCCGGCAACGATCGGAATCAAATTAAACGTCAGCGAAGATGCGGCCGTTTATATGGGAATGGGTTTGAATTATTATACGGGAGGCTGGGGACTTCGAGGAAGAAACGATTCGAAAACCGTCGCAGACACGTTAGACGCTCTTATTGTCAGCGTTCCTCAGCTCGCATTGGTTCGGGATCTTTTGAAGGACGGTCCCGATCCGGCTTCGGTTCGGGAAAACACTCAGTTTCGAATTTCGGGATTTTCCCCGAATTGGCTGATCGGAATCCAAGCCCGAATCACGGACAAGGGTTACGTTTTTTTAGAATTGGAAACGGTCTTCGCGTCCAAGATGGACTCGACTACAAGTCAATCTTTGGGAACCATCCTCAACCTTTCCCCTACTCCGGCCTTTCCGATTCAAGTCGGAGGCCAGACATATCGGGCAGGTTACAAACACGAGCTTTGATAATCGTTTCAAAAAGCAATCTACCGAAGTTCATCGCTTTTTATTGAACCGGCGGATTGCTTTCTGAATTCAAATCTCACTTCATAACTCAGCAACTTCTCTCTACTGACGGAGTTTAGGTCGTTCGATGAGTCGCAATAACTCAGCGAATTGCTCCCTAAACTCAATGCCTCACTCCCTATGGGTCGTTCGACAGGTCGCGTTTCAAGGAGCCATTTCATACGCGTCTTTGTAAGAATAAACCTTTTCGCAAACGCGGTTGAAAAGAGCTTCATCCTCTTCCGGTTTATAGATCATCGCCAAACATTTTTCCATCTGTGCTTTCGTGCTGCTTCTCTTTGAATAAAGTTGAAGCGCAAATTTGGAAAAATCGCGGACCATAAAATCGAAAATCTGACTCAACAGATCGTCTTCCACCTTCTCGATCGCCGCGTTTTCGATCAAAAGCTGACCATAAGCGACTAACGTGAAAAGTTCCCCAAGGATGAGCATAAAATCCAAATCCTTGGATTGTTTGGAATCGGGCGGAGTGTTTTTCAGGAAGTCCTTCAAAACCTCGATCTGTTTTCTGAAAATCTTCACGTTCGGAAGATTCACGCTCGCATACACTTCGTTGTAATCCGGAAAGGTGATCTTTTCAAAACCTTTGGAAGTCGTTCCCTGATTGAAAAGGAAGTCGTCGTTTTGAAAGCCGTCCATCTTAGGAATCTTCGGCAGGGAAGAATTCGGTTCAAAGAAGTAATTGTTCATGAACTTGATGATCAAGGCCATGTTTACGTGCGCCGTTCCTTCCAGCTTAGGAAGACCGCGGATATCTTTCGCCGCCATTTCGAAATACATGTTCTTCTCGAAACCTTTCGCTGCGATCACGTCCCAAAGAAGATTGATGACTTCTTCTCCCTGCATCGTCACCTTCATCTTCACCATCGGATTGAAGAGAAGATAACGTCTATCGGTCGCAGACGCGGATCTCATGTAATCCTTCGCTCTTGCTGCAAACAGTTTCATGGAGAAGAGTCTGCAATACGCGTCCACGAACATCTGTTTGATTTGGGAGAATTCCGTTACGCGACGGTTGAATAATTTTCTCTTAGAAGCGTGATTGAGAGCCTCGTAAAAGGAATGCGTGCAGATTCCGATGGAAGCCCAACCGAGATTGTATTTACAAACCGCGATGGTGCTGAGCGACGCGTCCCAAGCCTCTCTGTCCTTGGACAGAATATCCTTTTCTTCAATCGGATAATCCTTGAGCGCATACTCTCCCACATAACTTTGCGAGTTGACCACGTTCTGAATCAGTTCGTAGTTCTTGTGTCCAGAGTTAACGGCAAAGAAAACGTAATTCCCCGTATCCTTCATCTTACCGAAGGTGGAAACGATCGCGGCCTTGTTCGAATTTCCGATATAGTATTTTCTTCCGTTAGCTACGTAGTTCCCGTTGCCTTTGTTTTCCAAGGACATATCGCTGGAGATCAAATCGGCTCCGTGTTCTTTTTCGGAAAGACCGAACGCGAAAATTTCACCGTCTTGCAGAAGTTTGGCGGTCTTGTGTTTGATCTCTTCGTTCTTGCTGTTCCAGATCGGACCGAGACCCAACATGGAAACCTGCCAAGTATACCAATAACAAAGACCATAAAAGCCCGCGATTTCATTGAAGTCGCAAATCCGAGTCGTATCCCATCTGGAATCGCTCGGTCCGTAACCCGCTGGCGTCATCAAGGTTGCAAAAACCTTTTCCTGTTTTTGAAACTCTAGAAAATCCGCATACCAAGTTTGATTCCGGTCGTCTTCTTTTAACTTGTTCTTCCCTTTCTTTTCGAAAAAGGCGATCGTACGTTTCATAATGTTTCTGGATTTTTCATCCAGATGTTTGTATTCCGTTTTGTTGGGGTTTAATAGATCCATTGATTTATCTCTTCATGATTTTCATTTCGACAAAAAGCGTTTCCGAAAAGAAATACGATGGCCGGAAAGGCTCTAAAGGAGAATCGAATCGGTGGAGGAGAAGTAAATCAGAAATTTCCGTTCGGATTTGATTTCGATAAAGAATTTAAAGAGAAATCGCCGATTTAAGGCAAAATAGAAAAACGCTTTTTTACCGAATCCTGTTTGTTAACGGAAGAAAGGATTGATTCGAAGCACCACGTCGGAAAACGGCAAATTCTTTCTTAAAAACTCGAAAACACAGTCGGCCATCAGCTCTCCGAAACACAAGCGAACGTCGCACAAAATACATGCTTCGTTTCTATCGATCATAATGCCCGGATCCGCAAAAATACGATTCGATTCAAACACATTCCAGTATATTCATATATACTTTTATTCTAATTTTATACATTACGAACCAGTTGCAATCGAATAAGTCGTTCCCCTTTCGCTTCGTGAAACAAAACCAAGCTTCCGCAAATTTTGCGTCGTTTACAGGATCAGATCGCTAAAGCATTCTTACATTCGAATCTCTCAGCAAGGCCAGGATGGAGAAAGAACTTCATTGGAAACACTCGGAAATTCGTCCCCTTCTTTGCATGAACGAAAGAATTCCTCTCAGAAATCGTTTCAAACCGACTTGTACAACGAATCAACGGAAAATTCAAAACCAAGTAGACCTCAAATCTCTACCGCCTTCGGCTTACTCTTCGCATGCAAAGAAACTAAATCAAAGATAAGTAATTCAGGAAAACTACGGTTTTACGGAAAAAACCAGAATCTCTAGCAAAACATATAATTCTTGGATTCGAAAATAACTCTTCACTCAGTCTAAGTTATAGAAAGGTTTTCTTATGTTTGCAAATGCGTTCCGCGTTTTATCATTCTTCTTCTTAGTTTCCCTATTTGTCGTTTCCACTCAAAGTTTTGCCGTTTCGGAAGAAACGGAACAGAGACTGATGGAAAAAGCTTTGATCGAAAGCGCGGTCACTTCGGAGCAAAAAACCGCAGTTGCCAGCTATCTAAGGGCAATGGCTGCACAAAAGGCGACTCGAGCGGAAGAATTGCGGGAACTCTCCAGACGTTCTACCGGTGGAAAGTTTCTTGCGAACAAGGCGCAATCGGATCGTTATCGCAAACAAGCCGAAGTTTTGGAAAGAGAAGCGGAACGGTATCAATTCCTACTTAACAATTTGTAATTCGAATTTCCTCTTTGAACAAAATCTTCAAAGTCCCGACAAGAGAGCGGGATCTCGCTTGACTTCATGCAATTTTTCTGATATAAGACATTCTCCGAAATTCTTTCCCACCTACCCGCATTCCATAGGCAGGCATTGTTTGAAGGGGCGAAATCGAGAAACTCTTGAGCGAACCCGGACAAGCGCTTCACTTCCTACGGTCGCTTTCAACGCTCCATCGCCCCGGATAGACTATATTTCGCTTCGCAACAAACTCTGGGCCCCGCTTCCTATGGGTCGCTCCGCAGAGCCGACAACCGAATCTACGAGACGACCAATCACAACAAAGGAACGAACTTCACTCCGCCCTTCGTTTCGAACGACCAGCGATGTAAATCCCTTCTCGCGAGCATCAAAAACTGTTCTTCGTTTCCCAAAGGAAAAATAAAAATTCCTCCTGGAACCAACGACTGAAAGTAACAACTGTCGACTCCGGGAAGATCGGGAAGAGCGGCGCAAGAGATCATCTTATCAAACTGCAGCCCGGGAGTAAGAATTTTCGGCGCACTTCCGACCAGAAAACGATTCGATTCCGTGCAACGCGGCTTCCAACGTTCCAAATTTTGAATCGCATTTCGATGCAAAGCATCAAAGTATTCCACAGAAAAGAGTTGAGCCCCGAGAAAAATCAGAACCGCGCTTTGATAACCGGAACCCGTGCCGATTTCAAAAATGCGATCCCCTTTCTTCACATCCAAAAGCAAAGTCATCCAAGCCACCATAAAGGGCTGCGAAATCGTTTGATGACAACCGATCTGCAAGGGCTTATCCTCATAAGCCTGTGCAGATTGAGAATTCGGAATAAAACATTCTCGCGGAATCGAACGCATCGCGGAAAGAATCCGTTCGTCTCGGATTCCTCGAGCTGCGATTTGAGAATCGACCATCTTCTTCCTTTCTTCGATTCGAAGAGAAGGGTCGCAGATTTTAAGGGGAGAAGACATTGGAACTCTCCCGGAAACAAATCGATGAGAGCGAGGAGTTTACGATCTTTTTCGTTGACAGTGAGGACTGTTTTTCTATGCTGTCCATGAGTTCGGCCTTGTAGCTCAGTCGGTAGAGCAGAGGACTGAAAATCCTTGTGTCGGGAGTTCGATTCTCTCCGAGGCCAGAACTCACTTCCTTTTCTACTTTGCCGCCTTTCTTTCTTCCCCTAATTTCCAGAGTTCCGAGAAAACGACCTCGTCGATCACCTTACAAAGTTCCGGTTTATACAATTTCTTGACCGGCGGTTTCGGATAGATATGAATTTCGTCCGTGTTGGGAATATAAGTCATCATCTTTTGAATCTGATCTTCGCCTTCCACTTCGTACATCGTGTAAGACATTCCTTTTGAAGGAATAATCTGTTCCGTTTCTAAATATTTCATTCTACTTCGATTCCTCTTTTGCTTCCCCGCTCTTCGACGAGCGAAAGAATTTCCTGCTGGATGTTTCCTATAGGCTAATCAGATTCAACGTATTTGTAAAGTAAAAGAAATGAACGCAGACAAGTCTCTCATTCTGCTCAGAGGACTTCCGGGAGCCGGAAAAAGCGCGCTTGCCCAAGTCTTATCCGAAAACGGCAAATACCCCGTCTTGAGCGTGGACGACTATTTTACCGATCCACAAACGCGGGAATACCGTTTCGATTATAAGGAGAATCACCTCGCTTATAAGAGCTGCGAGGAACGTACGCGAAACGAAGCAAAGAAGGGAACGCCCAAGATTTTTTTGGACAATACGTTTACTCTCGAATGGGAACTGAAACCCTACTTTCAAATCGCCTCCGAATTCGGTTATACGATTTTCGTGGCAACCGTGGAAAACTATCACAATGGAAAGAACATTCATTCCATCGACGACGAATCCTTACGAAAGATGGCATCGAAATACAAGGTTCGTTTACTTCCCGAAAACTCTTAAACAAACGGGACGTTCCGGTCGATTCGGATTCAGGAAAGAATCCGAGTCCGGACGATCTCGGAAATGTTCCGAAGTTTGCGGGAACTCTCTCACTTAAGTAGAAAGATCCTATAACATTGTCCTATCATATTATCAAATCTATAATTTGAAAAGTCCGTTAGGAAATTTTATATTTACCAAATTAGCATTCCATTCTATTCTTTGTTGCTCATATTGTATGAGGAAACGAGGTTCTTGGGGTAAGTTCAATGAATGGAATCAAGTTGAAAAATCGAGAATTAGATGTCATAAGTTCTGCAGAACAAAGGAAGCATATTATAGAAAAACATCTCCTTAAGCAAAGCTTAATTATAAAAGGCGACATCGATAAGGAAACGGTTCTCATACAAAAATACATCGATGATGGAGAAAAAATCATCGTCGAATCCGACAGTGAAAAAGATTTTCCCGAAGTCGGAGAAATTATTCTTTATAGAATTCTCGCGAAGTACGTGCAGATCGAATGTACTTTCTTGAAACGAATCAACCCGAAAATTATCGAACTCAGCATCAATCAAATATCGATCGCGAAATCCAATCGCGCGTTTCCCCGTTACCCCGTCGCGGAAGACTCGGCGCACGTTACCAATATCAATTCTTCCAAAACCGTGATCGACGCGTCGCTCTTCAATATCCCGACTCTTGTGAAAGTCAGCTTTGAAGACTACAAAGCAAAACTTAAGACCGATCAGCTCGGTTTGATCGAGATCGACGTTTTTAAATCCGATCAGGAAGAAAAATTCGGACTCGTTAAAAGATCCAAAAAATACATTCACATTGAAAATACTTCTTTGGAAAAATCATACAACTCAACGAACGAAAATCAAATCGACGTAGAGGATCAGATTCAGGAAGAAATTCCTTCGCTGATGAGAAAGTATAAGGACGAGAAGATCGTTTCGGAAATCATTTATCCGATCATCTATATCAATCATTCAAGACAATCGATTCCGCTCGGCTATATCTGGGTCAGAAGCAAAGACCAACCTCTCGGCAAAGATACGATCGACAAACTCTCCGAGTTCTCCAAAGAGATGGTGGCGCGCATCAAAGAATCCAACACGGTTTTAACCACGGAAAAATTTCCGATCGTGGATATTTCGAACAACGGAATCTGCATCCGCATTACGGATCAACACCTGATCCAAACTTTGCCCAAACATACGGGATTCGTCTTTGACATTTATATCCGCATGCAGGGTTATTTCAAGGTCTTCGGAGCCATTCGCTGGTATTCGTACGACGAAATCGGAAATCTCATCTTAGGAATGGAATTGGTCGGGAAGTCCGCGTTTCCGGGTGAACGGGAAAAATTTCATCGAAACGTGGAGCTTTTGGGTCAGGGAAAATTCACGGGATTAAAAACGCACGCGATCTAAAGTTAGTATAGTATAATATACGAATTCGGTTTTAGAACTTGTTCAAATACGCGGATTGTAAGATCACGTCGCAGATCTTCCCGTTCGCTTTCGGATCGATTTCCACAAACGTATTCGCGTTGTAAGGCATTCCGTAAATTTTTCCGTTCGGAGCCAAAACTCCTCCCGACCAAGCCCCGCCTCCGGGCGCCGTTCCGAAATAGTTTACGGCCAGCGTGTCCGGATCAATCTCCACGAAAGAAGTCGCATTAAACGGAATCCCGTAGATCTTTCCGTTGGGAGCAAGAACGGCGCCGGAATAGGCGTTCGCCGTTCCGGGCGCGGCTCCAAAGAGAAAAAAACCGGGAGCGCTCGGATCGATCTCCGCAAACATGGAATAGTCGTCGACCATCGTATAAATTTTTCCGTTCGGAGCCAAGGCTCCCCCGGCCCATTTGCCGCTGAAAGAAATGAGGAATGATCCGAAAAACGTAGCCGTATTGACATCCGGATCAATTTCGACAAACTGACTCGACCTTGCGGGAATTCCATAGATCTTCCCGTTGGGTCCGAGAACTCCTCCCGCAAACGACGGGCTCGTCGGAACCAAACCGAAAATCGTGCCGGTTCTCGCAACAGGATCGACCACTTTGTAATTAACCGCCGAAGCGGGCATCGGATACAATTTACCGTTAGGCGCCATCGTACCCCCCACATAGGAGTTAAAACCCGGCGCCGTTGTATAATCCGTCATCAGATACGTGGAAGGATTCATGAATGCAAAACTGGATCGAAACGAAGGAATGAATTCCACGTTCCCATCGAAGCCCAATACGGCTCCGGACCAATCATATAAACCACCGGGAGTTCCGACAACGGTCGTAGATAGAGTATCGGGATCCAACTCGATCTTATTGGCTGCCCCATAAGGAATCGCGAGAATCTTTCCGTTCTTCATAAGAATGGCTCCTCGATACGCGTCCGTAATCGCAGCGATTGCTCCGAATGTGTTCGCAACGGGCGGGCCGCTGCTTCCCAGAGCGGCCTGGGCCTGCAGTTCTGCTTGCACCTTCGGCCAGTGGCTCGGTTGAATCACTTCTTCCAAAGAAATCGATGCGCATGCACCCGGAGAGGCGGGGGGTAAATCGTCGCCCGGGGTTTTCGGGGATTCATCGGAACCGTTACATCCAACGTTAATTCCGGATCTACAGGTATAGATCCATAAATTGAGTATGGAGTTGTTGGTCGGGTCCAAAGGCGCTATGCGACAAGCGCCCAGGAAACAGATCCCGAAGAATAAAGGAAGGAATCGATACATTCAATAACTCTAATTGAGTGTATATGAAGGAGAATGTTTTTTGAAGAGATGAGCCTCTCTGAATTTTTTCGGAGACATTCCGGTCTCCCTGAGAAACGCCCTATGAAAAACGGAGTTCGAATTGAATCCCACCGCGTTTCCCACCGAGATCACGGAACGGGTCGGATCGTTGATCAGAATCATCTTCGCTTCCTCAACCCTGAACTGATTGATGTAGTTGTTGAAGTTGATTCCCTTATGATCGTTCAGATAAGAAGACAACTGATGCACCGAGACTCCGAGTTCTTCCGCGACGTTCGGAAGGCGAATGTCCTCGTCGAGGTAGATTCTTTCCTCGTGAATCAGATAGTTCAGCTGTTTGTCGAGCGCATCCATATCTATGTCGCCGAGGATGGACTTTTTCTGGGTGTTCTTCTGCGCTTCTGAAGCGGTGTCGTCGCTTAACAAATCCTGAAAGTAGACGCTTATAAAGTAAAAGTAGATAACGTCGATCGTAGTCACCACTCCGGAAAGAAGTACGAGTGTCTTATTATCCAGAATGATTCCCACGATTTCCAAAAACGCGCACAGGGAAACGGAGACGACCAAACCCGCCAACAGCTTGGACTTTAAACGTTTGAATTCGAAAACGTGATTGGCGACCATGTGATAAACGGCCATGCCGACGTAAACTATTACGAACATATCCGTAAGATAGAGAAACATTCCGAATTCTAATCTGCTCTGCTGATCGTATAAACTCGCGATCGGAATCGACAAAACGATCGGAGGAATCAGGTTCCAATAGTATTTGGAAGGAAGATGACTGTGTTTGGAAAAGACCATGACGGAACAAAGATATACGAGAATTCCCGCGGTTGACAACGCGATCAGATCGACCTGAAACAGGAATCTCTTCATCCAATTGTATGAAATCGCGTTGATCGAATATTCGTCGAAATACTGAAAGATCGCAGTCAGTATCAAAAGCGCGGAAAGAAAATAATCGATCTGCCCTTTCGCTTTTATCAAACGTCCGATTCCGACGATCAATGCAAAGAATGCGCCGAACCGCGCGATCTCAATCAATAAGTCTTCCCTAAGGAACCAATCTATCACATTCAACATAATCTCAACTTCCACACCTGAGTTTCTTCTTTTATAATTCGATTTTCATTTCATGAAGAATTTCTAAATCATATCAATCGTTTTAATCAATATAATATTTCCCTTCACTCCCTTGTTCGATTCAATTGACCAACAAAATATTGCCGGTTTTTTTTCACTTCAAAGATGCCTGACGTATAGAGTGAGGAACCATCGACATATATTCGAGAACGAACTCCAAACTTTACTCCACGATCGCTTTATCCGATCTTCTCGCTAATTGCGTATGAGCCGTTTAAAAGCGGTATAAAAAGCTCTATTTCATTTTGAATCCTTATATACAACAGATCCGTAAGTTCGTTCGAATCCTTGATAAAGTGCAAAGGTCTTTCTAAAATCAAGGAAGGAAGAGACCACATCGTGACGTAAGTGCGTACGCGGTTCTTTAATTCGTTTCGGGCTGGCTTCGTGCAAAACTCGAACTGTTCTTCGCTTAATATTTCCTCCGGAATCTGTTCCATCAGAATCAGATTCGATTCCGTCATCATATGTTCGCTTAGCTTCGCGTTCAATGTCGCCAAAATATCCAAAACCTCGTTCACACGATCCGCGATCGAATCGCTTCTTAAGATCCTTATCAACTCGATGACGAGCCTCTTCAGAGAATCGTTCTGTTTTTTATACGCTTCGGTTGGCATGCTTCTCTCTCACCTTTAATCTTCTTTATATTTGAACCTGTTTTATCTTTGTTTGAATGTTCGATCCTTAGGACCGTTTTCTCTTTGTGTAAGCTTTGCTCGTAGTTCGTCCGTATAACCTTTTAAGGATTTTGAAATCCTAAGACTTTCCTGAACGATTCGAAAAACCTCCGAAACCCCGGATTCCATTTCGATGTTCGTATTTTTGTGCCGTTTGATCGAATGATAGATCTCGTCCGATTTCCGATCAATCTGATCGGTATTGTATTTGATTCTTTCGCGCTTTCGAGTTTGAAGCCCGACGAGATCCACGATTTCTTCGCCCGAAGATTTTAGCTTATTAAGATCGCCGACTATAACTTCGTACAGAGCAAGAGAACGTTCCACGAGAGAATGTCCCGTATTCGCCTCCTGAAAACTTTTTTGAATCAGAGCTTCGATTGTCTTTGCGCTTTTATCCGTTTCCTCCGCCAAAGAACCGATCTCCTTTGCGACCACCGAAAATCCCCTTCCGTAAACGCCCGCCCTCGCAGATTCGATCGCGGCGTTTAATGCGAGTAAGTTGACTCTCTCCGAAATCTGCTTGATAAGCGAAGTGATGAGCTTCATCTCTTTGGAATTGTTTTCGATCTTTGTGACGCTATCGGCAAGTCGACCGATCGTATCCGAACCGCTTTCTATATTCGTCTGCATGGCCGAAACGCCCGTTAGGGAATTTTCGACTGCAGCGCCGACTCGATCGATCATCTCGTCGAGTTGTTTGATTTCCACGTTCAAAGAAGAAACCAAAACGTAATACGAATCGGAACTGCGATCGATCTGGTTGGCCTCATCGCGGATCGAAGTTACGAGGGATCGAACTTTGTCGATCCGATCGTGTTCGCTGTCGACATTCAAATCGAGAAGGGTTGAAGTCCGCGAGATCCAATCCGCGAGATCGGCAACTTCCAACAGTTTTTTTTCGCACGATTCCGTTTTCATTTTCAGATCGATTCCGTGGGTTTGAATCGTTTCCGCCAACGAGAGCAAAACGGGAGTATCTACGAGCCTTTCTTCCGCAAACGGAGAAAGCCGAAAGGAATCCGATTCGATTTGGCGGTTTAGAATTCCGATCTTTCTTGAAAACGCTTTCGAGTCGTAATAGAAAAAGCCGTTCAAAAAAACGAAGAAAAACAGAGTAACCGATCCGAAAAGAAATACCGTCCGCGCCGCGCGCGGCGAAGATGAATCTTCTGAAACCGTCTGACTTCTTATTAAGAATGGAGAGAAATCGAATTCTTCCGGTAGGGAACGAAAGCCGTCGATTTCGATCAGAAATCCTCGGTTTGCGGAATATGCCAATTTTTGAATCCGTTCGACTCGTTTGAATCGTGTGCTTTCAACGGAGGTGTTTCCCGTTTTGAATTGATACAATGTATAACAAAATACAACCGCATAAAGAAAGGTCGCCGCGGCCAAAACGGCGCGCGGGTTCCCCGCAAATCTTCGCATTCTTATGAGAATTTTACCTTTGAATTTCGTTTTCATAGATCAGGACCGGGCGGCTTTTATCGGAAGAATTTCTATCGAAATATTGCTAAACCGACATCAATGTTTGGCGCCTTCTATTGCCGTTTTTGCCACGATCTGATACACCGCGGCCCACAAACCCTTCAACTTCGGCGTGAATTCTTCTCCCAATCCTTGCTGCAACGTAGCCAGAAGCGCCGTCCCTACCACGTTATAATCTTCCGCTTTTACGCCGTATTTAAGATGTCTTTTGCCCATGTCTTCAATGACCGGCACTAAGCTGGAGAGATCGCCCAAACCGGAAACCAAAGTTCTAAGCATCAACATCAGCTTTCTTCCCTGCTCGCCCATATCCCCTTTAAACATCGCTTTATAAGTTGGTTCTAATTCAAAAAGTTTTTTATAAAACAAAGTAGCGACTTCTTCTTTGTTAACGTATACTTTTTCAAAGCTCGACCTTACCATTTCTACTTCATCATTTCCTAATATCATTCTGCTCTCCATTTTCCCGGATTCTATACGAAAAGATGAATATTACCAAGCGGATTTTGGAGTTTTCTCGGTTACGAAACTTTCAACTTAATTCAATCAGAACTGTAAAATAGAAATAATATTGATTTATAATTTGTTATCATATTTGTTTTATTTATCACAGCCCGGAATCATTTTGCTTTTTCTTGTCCGTAATTGAATACGAAAGGATATTTCTTTATAGATCGCCTATAAACACGGTCAAAAACTTGTTTTTCATTTTTTATTGTATTTGTAGATCGCGATAAATAACGTGAACAAAGACGCCTTCCGGAGATAGTTTATGGATACAAAAACCGATACGATCAGTTACAAAACGAATGATATAAAAATCACTGTCGAGAATATTTCTTCCGGAGGAACGTTACCCGGCCCAGCAGCAATGATTCAGCTCCAAGGAGACATCAACATTTTCTCGGCTAAGAAGTTGAAAGACACTTTCAACGAAGCGATCGAAAAGGAAATTTACATTCTTCTAATAGATGTATCCGGGGTCAAAGGAATGGATTCTTCCGGGATAGCGACTTTTATCGGAGCGCAGACGCGTTTGAATAAGATTCCGAACGCAGGACTCGTGCTCCATTCTCTTACTCCTCAGATCGAGAAAATGCTGGAGCTAACAAGGCTCAAAGCTTTGTTTCGCACGGCTCAGGATTTATCCGCGGCAATTCGTTTGTTTTCCGCTTAATAAAATTCCGCCGAATCCTCGAGCCTATGCGGGGATTCGAAACTCTTTTCTATCGTTTTTTCGAGCCGCGAGCCGTTCCCGTCTTAAATCATTCGATTTCGTTTCGCGGCTTCATTATAAAAACGCAATTTACACGGTTCCTAAGGATTTATAAAACCGATCCGCAAATTCTATAATTCCGTTTTTCATCGTTTCATCGCTTTGATACACTCTAGCGGTATAGGCTGGGTAGCAAAGTGACAAACAACGTGCAAGTATCTCCTCTCATTTTAAGAAGAGCCATTAAATTCTGCTCGGACAATTCGAAAGAAGGAATCATTCTATTCTCAAAAAACTGGGAACTACTGTATTCCAATTCGACCTTCGAACATCTGATCCAATCTCCTAACTTCCAAACCATATATGAGGCGCTTATGGCTTATTTTAAAACGACAAAGGCGATCGTATACGAAAAGGAAACGGGTCTGTCCAGTCTCCTTTTGGAATCGGGCGTCATCGATGTAGCCTATTTCAACGATATGACGCTGATGTTGAACTTCATCGTCCATGACTTGGAGGAAATCAATGCGGTGCGGTTTCTTACGGTAAGACAAAATCTTTCCGTGGATACGAAAGAATCCTTTTATCAGGACCGTTTCACGGGGCTTCCTAATAAGAATTATTTTCTTTCCATCTACAGCAACAACCGGATCTACAACAGCAACTCCAAGAAGGAATACTTTCTTTTTCTGATCTCGCTTTCCAATCCGGATTCGATTCTGAACAAAGAGGATAATTTTTATTACGAGTCGATCGCTCTTAAAATCGCGGATCGTCTCAAAAAATACATCTCCAAAGGAGATCAGATCTTCCGGTTAGGTTCGGAACGGTTTCTGATCGCGACTTCGAACATTGAATCCGAATTAGAAGCGGAATGGTTCGCCGAATGCATCATACTCTTGTTTTCGTTCCCATTCACGTATCGAGAACGCGAATTTCATTTAAACGCGAACGTCGGTTACGCCCAGTTCGACCAACAGGTTAATACTGACTTAAATTCTCTCCGAATTTTGGAAGAGGCAGTTCAACAATCCGCGCTTATCGGCCCGAATTCCTTTTATCATTACGACCGCAACACGATCGAACAAAACGCGACACGAGCGAAGATAGAACTCGATCTGAGAAAGGTATTAAACCGAAACGAACTCGAACTTGCCTATCAACCGATCCTGGATCTAAGACAGGATTCGATTCTTTCCATGGAAGTTCTTCTGCGCTGGAATCATCCGGAAAAAGGAAAGCTGCTGCCCGCGAGCTTTATATCGATCGCGGAAAGTTCCAGCTTTATCAAAACGATCGGAGAATGGCTGATCTGGGATACTCTTAAATCCTACAGCACTTCCATCCTGAAGGACAATCAGATCTGTATTTCGCTTAACATTTCCGCTAAACAACTGAACGACAAACAGATCTTCAACGTCCTCAAGGAATCCACCGATTTTTACGGTATTTCTCCCGATTCCATCATTCTGGAAATCATCGAGGATTCGTTCGATTCGAACCTCGTCAAAGTCAACAAGGTCATCACGCTTCTAAAGGATTTCGGTTATCGTTTTGCGATCGACGATTTCGGCAAAGGTTATTCGTCCCTTGGAAGGCTCCAAACCCTTCCCGTGGATTACATCAAGTTGGACAAAGTCTTTCTCTTCAATTACTTCAAATCGTCGAGCAAGACGATCATTTCCTCTCTGATCAGCCTGATTCAAGCGATGGACAAAGCGATCATCGTGGAAGGAGTGGAGAATCCGAGTCAACACGAACTGTTAAAGGAACTGAACTGCAACTACGCACAAGGATATTTTTATTCTTATCCTTTGGAGTCTTCCAAAGTGGACGAATACGTTAAATCGAAATTCAACCAAAAAACAGCGAGGAGTTGAACGTGGAACTAATCGGAAAACTCAAAAAACAACACTTAATCGTGAACGAATACGCGCACCAGATCGAATCGGAAATCGATAAGGCAAACCCGAATATAGGTCATCTCGTCGAATTGCTTTCCATCTTTTCGGCCTCCCTTCTCTTTCATCTGAACGTGGAAGACATGGAACTCTATCTCAAGATGGAAAGTTATACGCATAACTCGCCTACTTTGGTTTCCCTTTTCGAACAATACCAAAAGACGATGTTCGGTTTAAAGGACACGCTTTTGGATTATGCGAGCAAATATTCCGATCCGCTGACGATCGAAATGAACTTCTCAGTCTTCCGGGAAGAAACGGAAACGATCCTCAAACTTCTTCGGAGCAGAATCGAACGGGAAGAATCGGAATTCTATCCTTTGATCGAGGAGATTCTCAGAAAACTCGCGAACGAACCCAAGGCGGTTCCGCGAGAATAGAAGCGGAACGATACCGCCAATGGACTAAGAAATATCGTATGAAGATCGGAATCGACGACCCGATTCCGAAGTTTTGATATCGGGAACGCAGATTCGCTACAGTGAATACGGATTTATAATTCCTTTCAATCGAATATAAATACGGACTATCCATTTCCAAACAGCCGGGCATTAAATATTAATTATTTATAATATTTTTAAATTTAATTTAATAAAGTACTTGAAAATTTAATCCGACATCGATCGGAATGAGCGAAGAATACGGGTTTGTTCCGTTTTTTAATTTTTATTCGTAAAAGGTAAAAAGGAATCAACGGACGTTTTTCCGGATTCAAACAGGATGTTGGAGGAATGATCGACGCCGACGCGGAAATTTCAAACGGAAATTTTGAACCCGATTTTTCGGCCGAGATAAAAAAAATATGAGAAACAAATTCAAATCCTATAAAGTATTGATCGCGATCGTTTTATCGACATTGAATTGTCTCGGAGACAGACATTCTTCCAGTCTATCGGTCTTTAATATTCCCGGATTTGTGGCTTCCGCAGGCATCGACCCCACTCCCGCAACGATCAGCGGAGACGTGACAGGTTTAGCGGGAACTGGATTGATTCTTTCGAACAACGACGCGGATTCGGTTACGATCGACGCCAACGGAAACTTCAGTTTTCCGGAAAAAGTCGGGAGCGGCAGTACTTATAACATTACGGTTCGGCAAAATCCGACTTCTCCTCCACAGATCTGTTCCGTCAGTAACGGTTCCGGTATCGTTTCCTCTTCGAACGTCTCGAACGTTTCCGTTTCCTGCGGACCGGCGATGTATTTCGTGGGCGGAACGGTAGCGGGACTTTCCGGAAACCTAATATTACAAAACAATGGTGGAGATTCCACGACGATTTCGGCGAACGGAAGTTTTAAGATGACGACTCCGGTCGCCGACGCTTCTTCGTTTAACGTTTCGATTACGGGCCAGCCTTCCGGTCAAACCTGTTACATCGCGCTTCCTTCCGGAACGATCGCAACCGCGGATGCGACGAGCGTTCTCATCAATTGCGTGAACGGAACCTCGCTCGGAACTTTGGTCAACGGCAACAGTTTGGTTTCTTCTTTGCCTCTCGCTCCTTATGTGGAAAATCCGGCGACGGGAAGCGGCGATTGGTTTATGGGCGATCCCGGAGCCGATCCGGATACAATCGCCGACGGTTACGGATTCGCAATGTCTTCCACACCGACGGCATCGTTTGCGAACATGTATCATATCACCACGGACGGCATCCATCTTTACGCGGGAGATTATACGACCGCAAGTCCGACGACCGGAACCGTGAGAAAAATCAACATCGCTTCAAGAACCGCCGTTTCTCTTCCGATTACCATCGATAGACCGAGAGGAATTACGACCGACGGAATCTTTCTCTACATCGCGAGCCAAAGTCATTTTATCGTGAAATACAACCTGATCACGAACGCGTATTCCACGATCGCCGGCGTAAGCGGAAGCAGCGGAAGCACAGACGGAGTCGGAACTGCGGCGCGTTTCAACGCTCCGAGAGGAATCGCGACCGACGGAACCTATCTCTACGTGGCGGACACGGGAAATCATAAGATCCGCAGGATAAGAATCTCGGATAACACGGTCACTACGATCGCGGGAAGCGGAACTGCGGGAACCCAAGACGGTTTGGGAACCGCGGCAAAGTTCAATCAACCGGCTCATTTGATCTACGATTCCAACGCGCTCTACGTGACCGATACGAACTCGAACAATATTAAGAAAATCGATCTTACTACGAGTCCCGTGACGGTTACGACGATCGCGGGAGATCCCGCGGGAACCTCCGGAAACTTGGTTCATACAACCGGAACTTCCGCCCGATTGACCAAACCGGTCGCGATTTCTTTGGACGCGAACAACTTCTACGTCGTGGACGGAACTACGCTCATCAAAAAAATCTCACGAACCGCACCGCACGCGGTCAGTGATCTATTGGGTTGTTCTCCGATTCCTCCGACGAGCGGAACCACCAGGTCGGGTGGACCGGACGGAGGAACGATCGGAACCTGTCAGGCAAACGAAGGAAGCTTCTTTACGCCGAGGGGAATCGTAACCAACGGTCGGAGCCTCTTCGTAGTCGAAATGCATCCATACATGCGGTTGGTTCGAAAGATCGACTGAAATTCCCAATTCCTCTCCGAAAAGGGACTTTCGAAAGGAAGTCCCTTTTCTCTTTTTTGCTTGTACTTTTGTCCGACGTCTCTATTCTCAACGAATGCAGAGCGTGCAGCCCGGTAAGAAAGCCTTTTTGGTCGGAATTACCGGAATGATCGGAGGCGGGAAAAGCACCGCGGCGAAGATCTTGGAAGAATTGGGCGGCTTCGGAATCAGCGCCGATCGTTTAGCAAAACGTTATACGGAACCGGATTCCCCCATTCTCACCGAACTGACGGAACTCCTAGGAAAGGACATTCTCGATTCGGAAGGAAGGCCGGATCGGAAAAAAATTTCCGACATCGTGTTTCGCGACGCCGACAAACTCGCGGGACTCAATCGACTGATTCATCCGAGGGTTCGCAAGGACTTCCAAAATATTTTGGAGACCACCGCTCAAGGGAGAATGGTGATTTGGGAAGTTCCCCTTCTTTTCGAAACGGACGCCCACACACTCTGCGACGCGACCGTGACCGTGGATTCCGACCCGGAAGAATCGATCGTAAGAACGGTTTCCAGAGATGGGACCACGAAAGAGGACGTTTTGGCGAGAATCAAAAACCAACTTCCTCTTACGGAAAAGCTGAAAAGAGCCGATTATATCATTAGAAACAGAGGGGACTTGGAATCGCTCAGAGAGGAATGTAAAACTCTCTACTCCGTTCTGTTGGGAAGAATGTCATGAAAGAAAAAATTTTTTACGTAATCAATCTGGACAATAAGAGAATTCTAATTCTCTCCACGTTTTTAATCGGACTTCTCTTTTCGTTTTTTTTCCTGGGAGTTTCCGTGGGTAAAAAACGCGCGGGCGGCTCCGCGGAAGAAACTCTGACGTTAAACGACATCAAAAATCAGGAAGTTCAAAGTTCGATTCCGTATTCCGAACCGGGTCAAATTCCGAGCGGAGGAAACAACACGGTCGCATCGGCTGAAATTCCGGCGGCGAGCGTGAATTCTCCGTCTAACGCAAACACGCAGGAATCCGTTACGTTCAAAAATATTCCTCCCGCAACCGAAGTCGTGGAATTTAAAAAATCGGGGACGGCTCCTTCTTCCGCGGAAAAGGAAAACAAAAACGCGCCTGAAACTCTTTCCGTAAAAGAACCGGAAGGTTCCAAGGATTCCAAAAAATCCAAACGAAACGAAGAAAAAAAATCGAAACGAATTTCCAAATCTTCCTCAGACGAAGAAACGGAAGGATTTACACTTCAAGTAGCCGCGTTTAAGGAAAAAGAAAAGGCCGACGAATTAAAAAAATCAATTTCCGGCAAAGAGAAAAATACGAAAGCAACCGTCAAAAGATCAAGAAACGGATATTATACGGTACGATTCGGATCCGCTTCGTCTAAAAAAGAAGCAGAAAGTCTTGCAAAGTTATTACCTGCGAAATTGAGATCCGGAGTCATAGTAGTCAAGGATTGATTTTTATATTGACCTCCGTTGTGGAGCCGACGAAATCTGTTTCTGAATACGAATGGATCAACAGGTGTTAGAGCTAACGCGTAAAGCAGTTGTACGCGCGACGATCGAGAGGCTTCGCACAACGTATTCGGATCTTCTCATCATCAAGGGATACGACGGCATTCCCGATTTTTTCGAATTCAATCTTTATTCTCCCGCGAACAAAGAAGAACGCGACAACGCTTTAGAGAATCTTTATGAAAAGCTGAAGACGGTCGCGGGTAAATCCATGACCGACAACATTCATCAGATCATTCTGCTGAATCGCCTAACGGATTCTTTGGATTACGATACGGCAAAGATCGTGATCGAAAACAATCTGATGGAAGACGGAGTGATTTCCAGAGACAATCTTTACGCTGCGATGGGCGAAACCGATCGTTTCGAGGAAAGAAAGACGCAAATTCAGATGGTCGGAAATACGTTGAAATTCTTCTTTTCCCTTTCCAAACTTCCGATGATCAAACTCGTAATGGCTCCGATCAAGGTCGCAGCTTCGATGGTGGGCGCAACTTCGCTTGTCGAAACGATGGAGGCGGGTTATGAGTTATCGAGCAAAATCAAAGATCTCAATCCGTTTATCGAGGCGTTTCTCGATCGTGAAACCCGCCTTATATCAAAACTCGAACTGGGAAATCCGGTCAGCGAGTTGTTGAACTGATTCCCCGATAAAAAAGTGTAGGAACTATTACAAACCAAGAGGGTTTCGGCCGCATCCGCGCGCTGGAATCGAATCGTAAAAATTTGAATTTTGTGTGAGTTCCTACGCCCGGACCGCGCCACTTCCGGCTCGCGGAGTCCCGCTCGGTCTTTCAGACCAAGCCGTGCGTGTCGCTTGCGGAGTTGTGAGTCGGGAAATTTCTCCGTTTGAGCAAGAAAATGTGGGAACTCCAGCATTCATTGAGTTTCAGAAAAGATTTGCTCTGGGTATAAAAATGTGTAGGAACTCATACATCTCGCGGTTTTGCGAAACGATTCCGTAGTTAAAACAGGAATTTCTTTTGCATTTCCGTTCGGAACACGGCCGTATATTCGGCTTTTCCTAAAAGATTGAAGTGAGAAGCGTCAAAAAACAATTCCGGTCTCGTTTCAAAACGGTCCGGGTTCAAGCGGAGATAAACCGCATTCGATTGTTCCGCGATTCTTTTGAGTTCGTTTCGAACGATTTCATATCTCCGATCGTCTTCTTGACTAAAAAAATAATTCGGAGTTTCCAGAAGAACGGTTTTGACCCCGTGCGTGCGGGTCAACTTTAGAATTTCATAAAGTTCTTGAATGAGTTTCGGATCGAGCTTCGGAGCCAAACCTTCGTATTGTTTTTTCCATTCCCCAATCCGGATATCTTGTTCCGCGACCTGTCCCTTCTTTGGATCTCCGTTTGCGCCCTCTTGCGTTCGTTTTTTCGTTTCGGTCGTCGATTCGGCGTTCAGTTTCCAAACGAAAACGGAGGACAAATACTTATCATACAATTTCGAAAGAATAAAATGAGAAAAAGAATTCAGAGAATACGAATGAGAAATACGAAAGGTCCAGTATTCAACCGGAGATTCTTGCGGAACCTTTTGATCCAGAAAGTCCACGAACAAACCTTTGTGATAATATCCTTTTACGGATTTATACGCGGAATCGGGATAACGATCCGGATTGAAAGCGAATTTATCGGTTTCTAATACAAGCAAGGAAGGAAGTTGCGCGCGGTTCTTTTTCAGATATTCGCTTACGATTTCTTTTCTGAGAGTCAGGTTTGCGCCGGGCACGTTGAGAAGAACGACCGGCTTACCGGTTTCTTTTGCAAGAACTTCCGGGTCCAAATCCCAAAGGATATGACTCGAACCGACGATAAGCGTGTTTGCCGGTTTGAAATTTTTAGACATCGAAAACATCTTGTCATATTGCCCGAACAAAAGCACGTACCAAACACGATCGAACAAAACGACGGAGAAAAGAAGAACGAGAGCCAAACCCGCATAACGCAGAATTTTAGAACTGGAAGTAGATGAAGCTGGATCCATAGAACACTCCTCCCGTAAAAATCAACGTGATGAAAATTCCGGCTACGGCCCAATCTCCGTATTTCTTCCAGCCTTCTTTCGTTCTTTCCCAAAAAGGAAACAGACCTTCCAAAAGTAAAAAGACTACGATCGCAAAAACTCCGGCTTTTTTCTGAAACTCCACGATCAGATCGAGTCCTTCTCCGTTTGTGAAATCGAAAATTCTTTGGAGAATCAAATGGGCCGTTGATACCGAATTCGCTCGGAAATAAACCCAGCTTAAAAGAACGAGATGGAACGTGACGATCACTCCGATCCAGCGGAACCAAAATCCTTTCGGAGTTTTTTCGGTGATATACCGCTTCCAAAGCACTTCGGACGCGAGATAAATTCCGTTCAACACTCCCCAGATAACGAACGTCCAATTCGCTCCGTGCCAAATCCCGGAAAGAGCGAAGACGATTAATAAATTTCGAATATGACGAAATGTTGATACTCTGTTTCCACCGAGCGGAATATATACGTAGTCTCGAAACCAGGAAGACAAAGAAATGTGCCAGCGTCCCCAAAATTCGGATACGCTCGAAGAGAAATAAGGACGATCGAAGTTTCGCATCAGATCGATTCCCAAAATTTTCGCGGTCCCGATCGCTATGTTGGAATAACCGGCAAAATCGCAATAAATCTGAAACGCGAAAAAATACGTTGCGACCAAAAGGTCCGCGCCCGATTTTCCGGCCGGATCGTTGTACATCGCATCGACGAAAACCGAAAGTCGATCCGCGACCATCAGCTTCATTAGAAATCCATAAACTATGTATTTCAATCCGTCTTCGACATTCTGAAACAGGAGCTTGTGTTCCTGATGAAACTGAGTCATCAAATGGTGCGCTCTTTCGATCGGCCCGGCGACCAACTGAGGAAAGAACATCACGTAAACCCAATAATACCCGAGATGCCTTTCGGCCTTGATCTTCCCTTGATATACTTCTACGATATAACCCATGGACTGAAACGTATGAAAGGAAAGTCCGATAGGAAGTATGATCTGCAAAGGCGATACGGGAAGATCGGTTCCGATCAGAAATCGATAGAGATAACCGGTATTCTCCAGAGCGAAGTTGAAGTATTTAAAGAAGATGAGAATCCCTATGTTCGAAGAAAGACTCAAGATGAGATACGTTCTTCGTTTCGGCCCTGCCGCATTTTCGATCCAGATCGCGAGGTAGTAATCCAGTACGATTGTAAACGCAAGAATCAATATGTAGGCCGGAATAAAGGCCATATAAAAGTAGCAGCTTGCGACCAGCAGAAGAATCCACCGGAAACGAAACGGAAGAAGAAAGTAAAGAACCGCGACGATCGGATAAAATACGAGAAAGTGAATCGAGTTGAATAACATTTAAGATCGTTCTCTTACAGACCGCTCGTTCGATAAAAACCGACGAAAGTAAAATCAGATTTTGGGAATCGCGGGTTTTGTAAAGTCAAAAGCGGCAGAGAGAAAACGGCGGGCTGTCAAGAGGAATGCGGATTTCTTGTCGGAAGAGTTACGGAAATCTACGGTTAGTTCTAAGGATTTGTTTGCGATTTTCTATCCGCAGGAGTTCCCACAGTGAAAAAGAAAAGCGTTGCGAGTAGAGGGACTCGAACCCCCACACATTACTGCACCAGAACCTAAATCTGGCGTGTCTACCAATTCCACCATACTCGCGTGGTCTTTCCAATGTTTGCGAGTGTACGTGCGAGTCAAGCGTAAAGAATCAAAACGCCGTGGGAAAAGAGTTTCCCCGGCAGCGATCGGACGTCGTTATTCCGCTTCTTCCTCGTTCGAAAGCGTCTTTAAAATCGGACAACTCGGACGATGATCTCCTTGGCAATGATGCGCGAGATGTTTGAGCGTGGCCGCCATTTCCTGGAGTTCGTTGATCTTATTCTCCAACGTTTTCAGATGCGTGAGCGCGAGCTTTTTTACATCGGCGCTCTCACGGCTCTTGTTTCTCCAAAGACCAACGAGTTTTTGAATTTCGGAAAGCCCGAATCCCATACTTCGCGCGCGTTTCACGAATTTCAAAATATGAACGTCATCGGAAGAATACGTTCTATAACCGGAATCCTTTCTTCTCGCCTTCGGAATCAAACCGATCGATTCGTAATGACGAATCTGTTTCGCGCTGACTCCCGATTCTTTGGAAACGTTTCCGATGTTCATAGCTCTTCACCGTTCTCTTTCTTTTTTAGTTAGACTGTGTATCGATTCTGCGAAGAGAAAGATCCGATTTCGGAACGGATCTGCAAGCCAAAATATATCCCTTTTCTTTTTCTTCCTCGGTGAGGGCAAAACGATTGTGGGATAAATGTTCCACTTCTCCCTTTAAAAGAAGGATCTTGCACGCGCCGCATCGACCGGAACGGCAAGAATACGAAAGATCGATTTTCGATCGTAAGGAAGAATCCAAAACATTCTCCCCTTCCAAAACATCAGCGCTGCGATTCCAATCCGGAAAATAAATTTTATACGTCATAACGCCGATTGTAAAGCTTCCCCTAATGGGAAGGTCAAGGAGACGATCGCAAAAAAAATTAATGCGAAAAGAAAAAAATCGAAATCGGCTATTGACCTTACCTTCGTGGGAAGGTTTAAGCTGAGTTCCAAGATCGGTTTTCAAAACCGTTCAAGGAGAATCTTATGGTGGAATTTCAAGTGGAGAATATGACCTGTGGAAGTTGCGCAAACGTGATTTCCAAAGCGATCAAAACGATCGATCCGAACGTTCAAGTGAGCGTGGACGTCGCAAGTCAAACCGTTCGCGTCGACAGCGGGCGCTCGGAAAAGGAACTCGCAAATCTAATCGAAGAATGCGGTTACCCCGTTTCCAAAAGCACCGTCGTTCAATAAAAGAGGAGAATCAATCGATGAAACATTCACAACCGAATTCTAAAAGCCTGGCCGTTTTCCAAAAAACGGCCTTCCCGAAAGCGGAGATCGCGAAACTGGCGCTTTCCATTTTTCTTATATTCGCAAGTTATGGTTTACTGGCGCACGGGGAACACGAAGCCGGACCGAACGGAGGAACGATTCGGATGCCGGGCGGCTTTCATACCGAGCTCGTTCTTTTAAAGGAAGGTCTGAAAGTTTATCTTTTGGATATCGAATTCAAAAACCCTTCCACAAAGAACGGCAAACTTCAGGCCAAAATCGTCGAAGGAAAATCCGAACAAAAACTGGAATGTCAGGCGCATCCGGATCATTTTTTCTGTCCGGTTTCCAAGATTCCCGCTTCGGGTAAAATCGTCCTGAAGGCGACTCGGGAGAAAATGGAGGGAATCGACGCGGTCTACGATCTGCCGATTTCCAAAAAATGAAATCAATGAATTCGTTTCCGTATTTCAAAATGAAATACGGAAACGTTCTTGAATGAACGACTAGAGTAAAATCAGAGAAATTCTGATCGAATCATAAATCCAAAAAAGACGAAAAGAACGATTCCAAGCGGAATCAGTAAAAAAGAAAAACCCACATATTAGATCGAAACAGAGAAGGAATCCGCTTTCATCGGTCAAGGTTCGGATTCGACCAACTTCTCGAACAAACCCGAGTATAACTCCGCGAGTTCCAAATCTTCTTTGCGGGTGATTTTTAAATTGAAAGGATGCGATTCGACGATGGCCGATTTTTTTCCGCCGCTCAACGCCCAGGAACAAAGATCGGTCGGCGTAGAATCGGAAGACAGGGACAACAATTCTTTCAACACGTCGCCTCGAATTCCTTGGGGGGTTTTCATAAACCAGATATGTTCCCGATCCAAAAAGGAAGCGGTTCGTCCATTCAATTCTTCTAATACGGTTTCGGAGGTTCTGGAAGCGAGGGTCGCGATTCCGTTCTTACGAACGCTGTCGCATAACAAATCCAATTCTTTCGAAAGAACGAACGGACGGGCCGCGTCGTGAACCAAAACGATGTCCTCGCTTTGAATTTCAAGCGCGGCCAATCCACGCAGCATGGAGGCATGTCTGGTTTCCCCGCCTTCCACGATCAGATCGTTGTCTCGAAGATGCGGCCCGCAGAGTAATTCGGTTTTCGGAATGGATTCTATATGGGAAACCAATACGATTCGTTTTTGTTTTCCCCAGGTTTGAAATTTTTTCAACGTGTGAACCAGAATGGGTTCGCTGGCAAATTCCAAAAATTGTTTCGGAATCTCCGAACCCATTCTCGTGCCGGTTCCTCCGGCTAAGATCAGAACGTAGATTTTCTCAGAGAGAAACAGAGACTTCATTCTGAAAGATTTGTTCTAAGTTTTGGCGTTTACGGATCAGTTGAAAACTTCCGTCGAGTCCCACAAGAACCTCCGCCGTTTCGGGAAACGAATTGTAGTTCTTCGTGGACATGGAAGAACAATACGCCCCCGCTCCTTCCATTACAACATAATCTCCTAATGCGGCTTCTCCCGTGGTTCTTGTGATCGGTCCGCCGCCTTCGGCTTGTGTGAATAAGTCGCCGCTTTCGCAGCAGTGCCCTACGTAAACGTAGTCCGCCGTTTTTCCGGAATGAGTTCCTTCCCGAGGAACGACGACTAACGGATGTCTTGCGGCATACAAAGAAGGCCTCGTGTTCACGTCCATTCCGGCGTCGATCTTGACGAACGTATAACCGCCGTTCGATCCCGTAGTCACCACGTCGTCCACGGTGGTTACGATCGCTCCGTTGTTGACCATCATAAAGGAACCCGGCTCGATCTCCATGTGAAGTTGGGTTCCGTGTTTCTTCGCGAATTCCTGAAAGAGTTCCACAACGGGCTGGCCGATCGTCTGGAAGTCGGTCGTTTTTTCGTCTTCCATTCTCCCCACTTTGAAACCTCCGCCGAGATTCAAAATTCTACACTCGGGGAACTGTGCCGCGATGTCCAAAGAAACCTGAGCGACCACTTTCCAAACCGCCGGATCGCTTCCCGATCCGATATGAGTATGAACCTTAAAAATCTTGAGGTCGTATCGTTTTGCGATCTCTTTTACTTTATTTATATCTTCGTGCCAAACCCCGAAGGAAGAAGTCTTCCCTCCGACGTCCGTCTTTTTCGTTTGTCCCGAACCGAGTCCCGGATTAAAACGAACGCTGACTTCTTTGCCTGGAAATATTTTTCCGAACGCTTCCAACTGACGGAGAGAACAAGCGTTGAAGACCATTCCCTTTTCGACCAATTCCTTCAGATTTTTTGCAAGCTCTTGCGAAGTGAGCATGATCTGTTCGGGTTTGAATCCGTAGTGGATCGCCCGCATCGCTTCGTATTCGGAACTCGCGTCGATTTGAATTCCTTTTCGTCTCATGATTTCAAGAATGGTTCGATTCGGATTCGCCTTCATCGCGTAGCGCACGGTCAAGCCGAACGCGTTCGGAAACGCAAGAGCGGTGTCGCAACTTTTTTCGATTCTTTCCCGGGAATAAACAAAAACCGGGGTTCCGAATTGTTGTGCGATCGATCGCACTTGGGATTCAGTCAAAAATTTTAATTTTTCTATTGATTGCATAGTGAAACGGGCATTTCTAAATGGTTTTAGAACAGGCTCCGTCAGAGTCCCGTTTTTTTAAAGGCATTTTCATTTATGGCTGGCAAAATCACTCATCTCGAAGTCCTTTCTCAGGTTTGCAAACATCTGGATCACGGAACCGCCGAGCAAAGAAAAATCGCCGGTCTCATGCGCGCCGAATCCAACCGCAAGTTCGCAAACATCGGAGCGATCGCTCCGGATATATTTTATTTTTATCATATTCTTTCTCCGCGCAAAACGAAAAAGGCGACCGTGTGGGGAGACATGAGTCATCACAACAACGTCGCCGAACTCGTCTTGAGTTTTCTCGATCTGATTCTGCAAACCGAAGAAGGAATTCACAGGGACCGTTACATCGCGTTCACCCTCGGTTACATCTGTCACTGCGCGGTGGACATCGTCACGCACCCGTACATCTTTTATATCTCCGGCGACTTTTACAACAAGGACAAGAAGATCAGCAGCCTAGCGCAATACAATCACATGAGAGTGGAGAACGCTCTCGATTCCTGGCTGCTCGATTACAGATGGGGAATGACTCCGAAGGAATACGACTTCGTTCATCACGTCGACGCGATCTTCAAGTCGGACAAAAAAACCTGGAAGATGGACCCGATGCTCTGGCACTTCTGGCTCAGAGGACTCAAGGAAACCTTCTCGCAAGAATTCAAAAAACATTATATAGGTTCCGAGGATAAAATCATCCCGGGAGATTTGTTAAACGAATCCTTTCTCGGTTATCTGGAATTCCACCGCGTTCTGGATTCGAGAAGCAAATGGATGCGGGGGGCGTTGAAGCTTCTCGACAACATCACGTTTCACAAAGTGCGTTCTTCCGTGTTGATGCTTCCTCTCAAGGAACATATCGACAAAAGAATCATGAACGAAGAACACAAGAAGTGGAACTACCCCGCCGATCCTTCGATCGTACGGGAGGATTCTTTCGTGGAACTCATCAACCGTTCCGCGCAGAACGGAAAAGACGCTCTTACGCACGCTTGGAATTATCTGGAAAACAAAATGTCCCGCACGGCGTTCTTAAAGGAATACCAGGGATACAATTTGGACACGGGACTCCGCTTTCAAGGGGTCGACACGATGAAGGAATTTTCGCCAATAGAAGAAGTTTAATCGAATATGAAACACGAACCAGTCAGTTATCTTTCCCGTTTTTTTGTGATCCACTTCCGCGACAGGATTCTTCAGAGAATTCTGGATTCGGAAAATCCTCTGAAACAACTCGTCAAGGTATGCGCGGGACTTTTGTTTTTGAACGGATTTCTTTTCGTATTCTCCATCAAAGATTTATGGAGAGTCCCCGATTCGAACCTATACGAAAAGCCTTCCGTCTTATACGGATTAAACGATAAAAACGAATACGAACCGATCGCCGAATTCTATCGATTCTCCCGCGTCGTTTTGAACATCAAGGACCTTCCTCCCGAAGAGGACGGCAAACCGAACAAGTTGATCCGCAGTTTCGTTTCCACCGAGGACAACAATTTTTATTCCCACTGGGGACTCGATCTGCGGGGAATCTTCCGCGCGTTTATGGTCAACCTTCTCGCGGGAAGAATCAGGGAAGGAGCCTCGACGATCACGCAGCAGGTCGCGCGTCTTAAATTCCTCAACACGGAACGATCCTTTCTAAGAAAGGCGAGAGAGGCTTGGCTCGCACTTCTTCTCGAAGCGGTGTTCGACAAAGACACGCTCATGGAAATCTATCTCAACGAAATTCCCCTCGGTCACGGAACGATCGGGGTAGGAGCGGCCGCGAGATTCTATTTCCGCAAGGACGTAAAGGAACTGACTTGGGGAGAATCGGCGCTTCTCGCAAGTTTGACAACGAGACCCACGGAATTTTCCCCTTTGGTCAATCCGAATTCTTCCAGCGCGAAAGTGCGGGTCGTATTTAAGAAGTTCGTGGAAAACGGAATCTTGGACGTAAAAACCGCTGAAAAAGAATACGACGCGTTTTCCGAATATTACATTACTCTAAACCGTTCTCCGAACGACTCCGCGTTTTCCGATCGTCTCAACCGCTTCCCGTATTTCACCGAATATGTTCGTAAGAATTTAACGCGTTATATCCCGAAGACAACGTTGTACAGCGGCGGCCTCAAGATTTATTCCACGCTCAACATTCAACATCAAACCCAAGCCGAAAAGGCTTTGTATGCGGGTTTGAAAAATCAAACGAAAGAATCCAATCAAAGAACGTTCACGAAGATCGACGCATTCGACGACGCGTACGGAGAAATCTACGATATGCTCGCGATGATCCACGACGTTCCCGAATTCAAATTTAAGATCTCCAGATCGGTGCGGACGTTCAGCCGCGCTTGGCAGGAAGACCTGCGCGACGAACTCAGCGCACTCAATCTTTTGAGCGGAACGGAATCGCTGGGCGAAGCGATCGAATGGAGTTACCGCAGCCAACAAACGGAAGACTTTCTTCTCCCCGTGGAAGGAGCTTTGATCTCGATCCGTCCCGATAGCGGTTATATCACCGCGATGGTGGGCGGTTCCGGATTTCGATCGGACAATCAGCAGATCCGAGCGTTTCAAGCGTATCGACAACCAGGCTCCGCGTTCAAACCGCTCGTCTATGCGGCGGCGATGGAATACTACAACCAACATCCCGATCCGAAAAAGAACGTAACGGCCGCTTCCCTCTTTTCGGATTCTCCGCTTCAATACGTATTAGAAGACGGTGATGAATGGAACCCTTCCAATTACACGGGAGAATATTCAGGATTTATAAAGTTGCGGGAAGCCTTGGAACTTTCCCGAAACAGCGTCGCGGTGCGCGTTCTCGAACACACGGGCATCAGCAACTTAATGCCGAATCTGGAAAAAATTCTCCAGATAGAAAACAGATCCATACCGAGAAACTATTCGATCTCGCTCGGAACCTTCGAAGTGTCTCCGTACGAACTTGCAAGAGCGTACGCGGTACTCGCGTCGGGAGGGAAACAAGTCTTCCCGTTGAGCGTTCTTTATGTGGAAGACGGTTCCGGCAACGTCATCAAAGACTTTCGAGAAGAAGCAAGCAAACAAGAGAAGAAGCAGATTCTTTCTCCGGAGATCTGTTTCATTCTTACATCGATGATGGAAGACGTGATCAAAAAAGGAACGGGAACCGGAGCTTCCTCTTATGGGCTCAGCCGACCCGCAGCGGGTAAAACCGGAACGACGAATAACTTTCGGGACGCTTGGTTCGCCGGTTATACGGCCGATCTCGTGAGCGTTGTTTGGCTCGGTTACGATACGGGAACTCTCTCCATGGGCCGGGGAATGTCGGGCGGGGTCGTTGCGGCTCCGATCTGGGGAAGATTTATGTCCAACGCGCTTTCCCGCGAGAAGTCCAAGCCATTTCACTTCGGAGAAACGGGCGTAGTGCGCAAAACCATTTGCTCTATCTCGGGAAAACTTCCGGGGTCTCATTGCAATCAAACGGAAGAAGAATACTTCACCAAGGATACGGTTCCTAAAGAAGTTTGCGACGATCACAGAGGAGCGGGTTTTATTCCCGAACCGGAACCGGAACATCATTCTTCCCATCAAACCAAAGTTAAAAAGAAGCAGAAAACCAATATTTTCCAGGGCGATGATGATTTGATTCGGTAATTCCGAACAAAAATACTTGTCGTTTTGGGATTGAATACACAAATAGATTTACGGCGTGTCCCGAAGAGCAAGGGGCAGGTTTGGATTGCTAGCAGGAGTTTTAGATGGCCATCGGCAAGGAAAATAATAACAGCGTAATCGGTCCCGGGTCCATTTTTGAAGGGAAATTTTATATCGCGGGTTCTCTCCGCATCGACGGAAAATTCGAAGGGGAGATCAAAACAGACGACACTCTCTACATCGGGGAAACCGGTAAAGTAAGAACCAATATCGCCGCTCGCGAAGTGACCGTTTCCGGAACTATGATCGGAAACATCAAAGCCGAGAACGAAGTTCGTCTGGAAGAAACCGGAAGACTTTTAGGAGACATCATCGCCCCTGCCCTCCACTTAGCCAAAGGCGTGGTAGCAAAAGGTAACATAACGATCACCGGCGGCCAAAAGAAAGACGTAAAGAAAATCGTGGAAGAGTCTTTCGGCGGAACCCGCACTTTGGACAACGGAAAGGACGAATAAGTCCTTTTTCTTTACTATAGGAAAGGCTCGAATCGAGCCGATAATCTTCCTGTATGATCTTCAAAAAGCCCAGACAACTGAATGCGGGGAAGGAACTCCTTAGAACGGACAACTTCACCCTGATCTATCTGGGCGCTTTTCATTTTCATTATTCCTTTTATTTCAGAGGCAATCTTTATCACGGAAATCTCGACTTCCGAAGAAAAAGGTTTCGTCTCATTCCCATCTTCGCATCGGCCGCTCTCTTTATCGCTTTCTTAGGATTCGGAATGAATCCGAGCAACGCGATGATCGATTCTTCCGGAAAAGAAATTACGGAGAACGATTCCGAGGATCTTAAAGCGAAATCCGGTGATGAAAAGTTTCTCGAAGAATCGGAAAAGGCTAAACTTACGATTCTGATGGCGAAGGAACTCAAGAACCCTTCGGAAAAAAAGAAACAGCTCAAAGTAACGACTTACCGCGTAAAACGAAACGAGACGTTAGCCGAAATTGCGACTCGGTTCAAGGTTTCCATGGAATCGATCGCGGGTTCTTCGAACATCAAAATCGACGACACTTTGTATCCGGGTCAAATATTAAGTATTCCTAATAAACAAGGTCTCCTCTACAAGATGAAAACCGGAGACACGGTCGCGAAAGTGGCCAGTCTCTACAAGGTCAACTTGGACGAGATCATGCTAGAAAACAAACTGGACGATCTCGACATTCTTAGACCGGGACAAAAAGTATTCTTACCCGGAGCGGTCATTCCCGATCCCGCTCCGAAATGGGTGATTCCGGTCGCTTCTCGAATCGTGACTTCCAACTTCGGATTCAGAACCTTCCCGAGAAGAAAGTTTCACGAAGGTCTGGACCTAAAGGCGTTCTACGAACCGATCGCGGCGGCAAGAAACGGAAAAGTCATTTACGCAGGATGGATGGGCGGTTACGGAAACGTAGTCGTCATCGAACACACGGACGACTTCAAAACGTTATACGCTCATAACTCGAAACTGTTCGTGCAGCGCGGGGATTACGTATTAGCTGGAAAGAAGATCGCAAGATCCGGTTCCACGGGATATTCGTTCGGGCCTCACCTTCACTTTGAAGTCATCAAAAACGGTCAACCGGTCAATCCTTCGAAATATCTAAAAGGTCTGACGTTCCGCAAGGGCGGCCCGACTCACTGAGCTTCGATCCGAATTCCTTTGTTCTAACAAGAAAGTAGGAACTCCGGGTGTCTCTCGCAAACTCATTCGAGCAAATGGATTCGTTTTTCCAAGAAATGTAGGAACTGCTACTTTAACAAGAGTTCCCGCGTAATTCGGCGCCTTTCCAATTCAGAATCAAAGAAATCGTTCGTTTTAGAAACGTGTGGGAACTACCACGAAAAAGCCTTCTGCGATGGAGTTCCCACGAAAACCGATTTCTTCCTCTGTAGGAGTTCCTACACTTCTCACTGCAAAACATCCCTTAAACCGGAGAAAAATCGTTTTCAAATTGTAAGAGTTCCCACACATCTTTCCGGAAAATTCTCATTCACAACCCGAGAATTTGATTTCCATTCTCCCTACTTTTTCGAAAGATTCTCCCAAATGAAGAATTTGATTTCCTTGTCCGCAATTCTACTTTTATTTTTCAGCCTTGGCTGCAAAACCCCTTCCCTCGAAGAATTACTCGATCAACGTCTGATCAAAAATTACGATCAAACCGAAACGCTCAACTTATACTACGCGACGCTGCGCGCGCAAAACTCGGGCGCTCAAAATTCCTGCAGCGATTCTTACTTTTTAACGACAGGAAATCAGGAACTCAAAACCGGATATTGTATCGTAAACGTTCCCGCCAATCACGAGGTAGGGGCTCTTCCCGCCGGACTCGGAAGTCGGGAGAACTACTTTCAGTTTCTCGGCCATAAACCCTTTGAAACCCGCGACGCACTCATCGAAGATCTCAAAAAAGATCCGTTCGACGAAGTTCTTGTCTTCGTTCACGGATTCAACGTAAAATTCGAAGAAGCGATTCTGCGCGGAGGACAAATCCGATACGACCTGAAATTCCCCGGAAAAATCGTGATCTTTACCTGGCCCGCAGGCAGCGAAGCCGGTTTGATCAACCAGGTTCTGCTCAAAGGAACCTACGAAAAAAATCTCTCCTCCGCGAGAAGTTCCCGGGACGAATTTAAGAATTTTCTAAAGTCCCTGCAAAAGCTCGGTAAGAAGGTTCATCTCATCGTACATTCGATGGGACATCAGGTCGTTCTTCCCGCGTTAGCCGAAATCGGAAAAGAATCGAAACAACCCGCCGTCCAGGAATTGATTCTGAATGCACCCGATTTCGATTCGGGAGAATTCAGACTTCTTTCGGATTCGCTCTTAAAGGCCGCAAAACGCACGACGCTTTATTGTTCGCCCGGTGACAGCGCGCTGCAAGCGTCCGCATCGGTCAATCAAGGAGGGCGCCTCGGTTCCTGCGTGATCCTGCCGGGGATCGACGTGGTCAACGTGAACCCGGTGGATTCTTCCCTGATTTCACTCGGTCATGGATATTATTCTTCCAAACCGCTCTTAACGGACATCTATCAGATTCTTCTCGGAGTCAAAGCGGAGAAGCGATTGTTTATCCGTAAATCCGCCGGAAACGAGAACTACGTTTTGCGGAATTGAAAAACGATTTCCCAACCCAATTCTTCGCCAAACAGACGTTATCTGAAATTCATCCGTACTTAAGGAATGGAAAAAATGAAAATCAGCAAAAACGAAATCGGCCGATTGTTCTAATCTTTGAAAGAGAATCGGAAACGAAAAGGGGCCGGTTTGAAGTCCGAACGCGGAAATACTCAGGGAATAAATTTAAAATCCGATCAGGATTCTCCCTAAAAAATGAGTCTAAATGAAAGGCTTGTAACAGGATCGAAATCGTTTCGCTCCCTTTTTTTTCTTTTCCGGCTAGGGGCTCGGAGAAAACTGGGAAGAGCGTTTGGAATTCCCACGATGGGAAAACATAATTTTACCATAACTTTTTCCGTCTTTTGACAAATATCTTGTTGAATTCGGGGTTATTTTTAGTAACTAATGAATATGCTTCAGAAACCCAAAATTTTGGTCGTTGAGGACGAGATCATCGTTGCAGTCAACCTAGGCCAAAAGCTCAAAAAGTTGGGTTACGAACTGGTTGGTATCACTTCTTCGGGTGAAGAGGCGATCCAAAAAGCGGAGGAGAATCACCCCGACCTGGTATTGATGGACATCAACATCGAAGGCAACCTGGACGGGATCGAAACCGCCGAAGTTCTCCGAAACCGCTTTCACACCCCCGTTATTTATCTTACCGCTTACGCCGACGAAAACACCTTAGACAGAGCTAAAAAAACACAACCCCTCGGATACATCGTAAAACCTTTCGAGTCGGATCAGCTTCGCTCCTCCATAGAAGTAGCACTTTATAAAAACGAAATCGAACAACGCTCCAAACAAACCGAGGAAAAACTCAAAGGCGCGTTAGACCAACTCGGTGCGGGAATTGTCACGACCGACGAAAACGGATCTCTTCTTTTTATGAATCCTGCGGCGGAAAAACTCATCGGCTGCAAATACGAAGATTATCTCGGTAAACCGATTCAAGATATTCTCTTTTTCAAAAACAGAACGGGTGACGCAGTCGGAAACTTAGTGGAAGAAGTTTTGAAATCCAGACTTCCGAAAGAAAACGGAAATCTTCTTCTCGTTTCCAAAAACGGGAACAGTCAGGAAGTGCAGCTCCAAAGTTCACCGATCTTAGGAACCGAGGAAAAACTCACGGGCACGTTCAACATTCTCCGGACCAAAGAACAACATACGACCGCCGGAGAAAAAGACACCTACCTCAAAGAAATTCATCATAGAATCAAAAACAATCTTACGATCATCTCCTCCATCTTCAGCCTACGTTCGGGCCAAGCCAACGGAGAATCCAACGACGTTCTCCGTGAAAGTCAGAATCGTCTGCGCGCCGTCGCGCTTCTTCATGAAATCTTATACGAAAGCAAGGATCTCTCTTCGATCAGTTTCGAGTTGTATGTGAAAAAACTCACCGACGCTCTTTTCGAAATCTATCATGTGGATCGGGATAAGGTTCGACTCGAACTGAACATTCGCGAAGGAAAAGTAAAAGCGGAAATCGGAATGAATCTCGCTTTGATCATCAACGAACTCATAACGAATTCTTTAAAACACGGGTTGGCCGATTCTTTATCCGGATTGATTCGGATTCATTTTACGAGAGAAAACGAAATGCTGACCTTGGAAGTTTCCGACAGCGGCTCGGGCCTTCCGGAAGAATCCATCCGAAATCGGAACCCAAGTTCCCTCGGCCTATCACTTGTGGAATCTTTGGCGAAACAAATCGGCGGCAAAGTCGATCTTTTGAATCGGGAAGGCGCTTGTGTTAAGCTGCATTTCCCTGTTTCCGCTTAAAAACGCGGGAACTCCCCACCGTTTTTTCTCCGCAGACGCATCCACGTCCTCTAAAAGCCTCTTCCATTCTTCCTTTGGATGTTGATGGCGAATCTTTTCCCAGCTGATAATCATCCCAAAACCCTCTCCAAGATAATGAGAATCATTCTCATAATTTAAAAACTGTCCAGCATTTCTTAGGCTCAGGAATGACTTGTAAGAATTTTTTTCCCTCCGAAACTGGCCGGGATGAAAACCCATTTTGAATTTTTTGAAATCGTCGCAAGACCCGAAGACAAAACCGCCATTCTTTATTTGAACCGCCCCGACAAGAGAAACGCTATGAACTGGCCTTTCTGGAGGGATTTACCGGACGCCGTTGAGGAAATCAATGCGAACTCCGACATTCACGCGTTCGTCATCGCGGCACGTGGAAAATCCTTTTCCACCGGTCTCGATTTGGATTCTTTCATCCAACAATTCGGCAACGTGATTCAAGCTCCTCTCGGCGGAGACCGCAGAAAATTCTTCGACCTCATCTTGAAAATGCAGAAAGGAATCAACGCAGTGTATGATTCGCCCAAACCTTCGATCGCCGCGGTTCAAAAACATTGCATCGGCGGAGGACTCGATCTTATCTCCGCTTGCGACATCCGTTACGCGACCGTAGACGCTTCCATCTCTCTTCGCGAAGCGAAAGTCGCGATTGTTGCGGACATGGGTTCCATCAACAGACTTCCCGCGATCATCGGACAAGGTCACACGAGAGAATTGGCTTTAACCGGTAAGGACATAGACGGAATCGAAGCCGAAAGAATCGGACTAGTGACTAGGGTTTTTCAAACGGAAGAAGAGATGATGCAGGCCGCGCTTGCGACCGCGAAAGAAATCGCGGAAAATCCGAAGATCGTCGTGTCGGGCGTTAAGGATGTGATGCGCTATGCGGAAGGGAAACCGCTCGAAGCAGGTTTGAATTATGTTGCGCTATGGAATTCGAGCTTTCTCGATTCCGCGGATTTTAGAGGAGCGATGCAATCTTTCAAGGAGCGCAAACGCCCCGTCTACAATCAAAACTGAAGTTTTGTCTTAAGCGTAAAGGTCCAGGATTCTTCTTTGTCCTTCTTCCTTGGAATTCTGGACACCCGCTTCCACAGCGAGATGCAACATCTTCCGATTTAAGTCGCTTTGAGCCTGAAAGATTTCCTTAGGTAGATTCGCTACCCTTTCCAAAAGTAAACTCTGGTTTGTGTTTCCGTTGATATTCATAAATTCCCTCTTCCGAGAATTTCGGGGTTTTCTTTCTTTTTCCCCCAATTCTATTCTCGGTTGATAAATAGAAAACTTGATTATTTTTTGAAAATTTTTAACCTGTCCAAACTGTGAGTTTCCCTACACTGATCAGATCTGCGATTCAGAGGGAGAATCAAAGAGAATTCACGAAAGCTTTCAACCTCTACAAGGAAGCTCTTTCCTTCACCAAAAGCCCGAAAACGATCCTTAAGATCCGCAATCGTCAAGCTTGGTGCCAATATCATATCGGGAACACGCGGGAGACGTTGAATCTCTTTCACGAAATCATCACTCAATATCCGAACGAACCGGGCAGTTATCTTTACTATTCCAATTATCTCATCAAGGTTTCCAACTTCAAACAAGCGAAGAAGATTCTGACCAAAGGAATCGAACTTTATCCGGATCAACTCGAGCTGTATCTGACCCTCGCTTCCCTATTGAAGGACACGGACCGTTCCAACGAAGCCATCGCGGTTTTAAAGCAGGCATTGGCTCAGGAAAAACTTTCGAGAGGAAGAGGAATTCTCCGCAAGGATATCTGGGCCGAACTCGGACATCTTTATTATCAAAGAGGCGATTACAACTCGGCTTTGGTTTCTTTGAAAACTTCCATGAGAATGGACAGCGACGAGAACTTTCTGCACTACGACATGATCGCCCAATGTTATCTGAAAGTCGCCGATCATAAAAACGCGTTGAAGTTCATCGACTTATACATACAATATTTCGGAGAGTCGGATTCGGACATTCTCATCATCAAAGCGAGAGCGCACGCGCAACTCGGAGAAAGTCATTTGGCGTGCGCCTCCCTTTTACAGGCGTATTCGATGGAAAACGGCCTGAAACTGAACGCGGAAGATATGGTGGACTTTGCCCCTTTGCTCCAGACCGGATTTTTTGATACGTTAGAGAACGTTGAAATAGAGGAACCCTGACCGTTTTTCCGAGAATTTCTTGACTCCATTCTTCGTTCATGTCTCATTTTAGGTCCGGTCCGGATACAATAATCCGAAGTTTGCGGAACCGGAAAAATCGGAATTTTTCCTTTTAGGAACCTCATGAAATCATCGGCCGATCGCAATACGAAAAAACCGAATATACTTAAGAAAATTATACTATTCTTATTTTTCATCTTCGCGTTCGCACCGAACGTCCTTGCCGAGGAACTCACACCGGAACAGGAAAGACAGATCAAGACGGTTCACCGGATTCTGGACGATCTGGAAGCGCTCGTTTTGAAAAAATCGAATCCGGAAAAGGACGACGTTCAGGTTTTGGTTCAGGAAACTCTGATCAAACTTAGAATGGGCGCGCTTCGAGTCGGAATTCGGGAAGATCTCGAACGGGATATTTTCGGTTCGGCCGCCTTTTCCATCCGTTCCAAAGAGGACCCCGATCCGAGCATTTACTTAAGTCCGTATATTTTGGACCTGTATCAAACGCATCCTTCGATCGTATTATCCGCTTTCGTTCACGAATGCCAGCATTCCAAAAGTTATTTCGACGATCCGGAGCGGTTCATTTCCCTGAGCACGACGAGCGCGCTTGAAAAATATCTCTACGAATTGGATTCTTATAACCGGGAGTCGCAGTTCATTCTAAAATATCTAAAGAAGAATCCCAAATACAAACTGACTCCGTTCGAAGCCCTCCTTTCCACGAGTTTCGAAAAGGACAACCTCGGTTATTTTTCGTACGCGGCCCTCGGCCACGACATGTCCCTCGCCGGTTATCTTTACAACGTCTCGAACTTTAAACTCACTTACGAAGAAAAGATTCAGCTGATCTCCAAAACTTTGGAACAGATTTTGGCGGAACCGATCAACGACAAAGCGGAAGCATGGGAACAATACAAACAAGTCGTTCCTATGTATTCGTTTTTACAGTTCGCGCCGCAGGCGATCCGGAACGTGGATACGTTTCACGATAAGATCGCCGATCAATCCAAATACGATCTGCCGAAACAACATCCGGATTTATACGCACGGCTCTTGGCTCTTGAAAAAGTTTTCGCCGATAATATCGGGAAATACAGGTATTTGCAGAAAACCTTGGACAAGCTAAAGCAGATCGATTAGCCGAAACGTTTTAAATCAATCCACGCGGGAGAATTCTATGAAATTGAAAATCACGGCGACGATTCTACTTTTCTTATCCTTCGGGTTGTTTGCACAACCTAGTCCGGAAGCGATCAAGATCGTCAATTCTTTGAAATACAAAACCGGAAAGGTGACGTTGGGAAACGGGCTCGCAACCTTGAACGTTCCCTCCAACTTTCGATACATCGACGGGGCACAGAGTAAACTCGTTTTGGAAAACGTATGGGGGAATCCTCCCGGAGCGGAACCGCTCGGAATGTTGTTCCTAAAGAACGAAACGCCTATCAGCCAAAACTTCTCTTATGCGATCAGCATCTCCTTTTCCGAAGAAGGTTATATCAAGGACGACGACGCAAAGGACATGGACTACGACGACCTTCTCGACGAAATGAAAGACGACATGAAGGAAGCCAACGAAGCCCGCAAAAAAGAAGGCTACGAAAGCGTCGAATTGGTGGGTTGGGCCTCTCCTCCGTTCTACGATGCAAAGACCAAAAAACTCCACTGGGCCAAAACGTTGAAGTTCGAAGGTTCTCCGATCGATACATTGAATTATAATATTCGAATGTTGGGAAGAAAGGGCGTTCTGATCCTGAACGTAATCGCCGACATCGACAAACTCTCCCTGGTCAACGGAGAACTCGACTCGATCGTAAACTCGACCGAGTTCAACGAAGGACATCGTTACGCCGATTTCGATCCGGGTCTGGACACGGTGGCCGCTTACGGGATCGGAGGTTTGATCGCAGGAAAGGTTTTGGCAAAGGCGGGATTCTTCGCTCTTTTATTAAAATTTTGGAAAGTGATCGCGTTAGCCGTCATCGGCGGTTTAGGCGTTTTGAAAAAGTTCATCTTTCGGGAAAAAGATTCGTCGGCGGCGGCACCTCCATCGGACAACAATCCGAGCGCGTGACGAAGAGACCTTAGATGCAAATTGCGGTGGATGGAAGCAAAACCGGAAACCGCTTTTACTGAGGAATTTTCGGTCCGAGTTCGATCACGAGTTGTTCTTCCGGAACGGTAAGATCGATCTTATCGATCTTTTCCGGCATTCTTCCGGACAAAACATCCTCGGTAAGATTTTTGATCTTGGGAAGAATCGTCTCGTCCGTGCAGTTCGAAATCGAGATGATATTCGGAAGATCTCTTCCCCAAGAAAAACGAATCCCGGGGCTATCCACGAAAAAGGATTCGGTAATACCGTCTCCTTCCTTATCGATCATGGTGAATACAGTGGAATCTCCGGTGACGACCACTGCCTTTTTGCCGTTTTTCATTTTCTCCGCTTTGACGCGCGTGTTCGTCATCTCGCGGTTCCAAAGATAATAGTATAATTTTCTAATTTGAGAATCGATCAGCTTGTCTCTCGCGGACTTATATAATTCCCCGTATTTTTTGCCGACCTCTTCCTCTCCTTTCATCTGACCGTCGAGTTCGCGCGGAGTCGTGGAATGAAGATAAAAATCGGGAACGCCGTTGATCGTATTCGTATAAAACGCCTGATCCTTTCGATCGCCCGGATACGGATTGGTGGCAGAGCCCGGATTCTTTAAGAATTGAATGAGAACGTTCCTTCTTTCGTTTACTTTCTTGCGAAGTTCCTCCGCGCGGAAACGAATCGAAGCCGTTTTGGGAGAATCCTTTCCGTAAAACCGTTCGGACCGTTCCAATTCTCCGCTGACCGCACGTTCGGAAGAATAACTTTTCAGAAGTTCCTCGTCGTATTTCAAAAGAAGATCGAGTTCTTTCGTCTTTTTCAAAGGCTCCGCGGAAGCCTGTCCCGCCTCGGCTCCGTTAGGCGATCCCCCCCCGATAGCGGAGGATGAAGGAGCCGCGGTGTTCGATCCGGAAACGTTCTGCGGGACGGAACCTTGCGAACCTTCGGAGGATTTGTTCGGATTCACCGTTCGTTCCGCTTCGGGAAGTCTGTAGTATTCCGATTCCAATTCCCGGAGTCTGGCATAATTAGAAATCTTCACGAGATATTCCTTTTCCTTCTCCCGTATCTTGTTCGGATCGTCGTATCCGTCCTTAAGCAACGTTAGTTGTCCTTTGTAGATGATCATCAAAGTCGCTTCGGAAGAATCTCGGTTGGGATTGGTCTGCGGAAGGGATTTTCCCTCTTTGTCCACGAGCTGTATAAAATGAAATGCGAGTCGATCGGTCCGAAAATCGGTGATATTGAGCAGATCGGGAGAGATCTGCAGATCGGAAGAAGACGATACGCTTCCCCCGAAAAAAAATAGGGCGAGAAAACAAATCGTGAGCGGCTTAGTTTTGCCGATCGGAAACAAGCGACCCATAAAATCGGATTTCATCTTGTTTCTAGTATCGGCTAAAAAACGTACGGAAAGAGGGGATCAGTTCCTTTTATGGGTTAAATTGAGAGAATATTCCATTCCGGGAATGCTTTCCGATAAACCGTCGAGCCTATATTCTAGGCTTTGAATATCATGAAAATTCTCGAAAACGGTTTTTTCCAGAGCGAGAAACGTGGAATCCAAAAGGGCCATCTTTTTACGGGCGATTTCCTTTTGTTTTTCTTCTTCTTTCATGTTCTGTTGAACGTAGGTATAATCGATTCTAAACTTCATTCCGGAAAGGATTTCCTGAAGAGTCGATTTTCTGAAATCCAGGATCAAAACGTTTCCGGTCTTCCAGATCGCCTTTACCGCGTATTGAATCTCGGGCAAACGCTTTAGGTTTTTATAATGTTCTCCCTTTCCGCTTTCGAGAGTCTTATCGAAATACGAGGATTCGCTGATCTCTCCGATCAAGGTCATCGTCTTGTGACGGTATTCCTCGTCTTCCAGAAGAACCTTTCTTTGTACGGGAAATACCTGACGTTCTCCGTCCGATCCGTAGATCGTGATCGTCGTTCTCGGATCTCTGTTTCCTACGTCGTAAAGGGAAAACGGAACGAGCGTGACGAAAGGGCTGTTGCCCGCGAGTATAAAGGACGTAAAAAATAAAACGACTCCGATCCAAGCGTAGGTTAGAAAGAGGGTTTTTCTGGAAACTCCGTCTTCGGTGGCGGTGCGGAACAGCCAAAGATATCCGAGATTGATTTTCACTCCCGCGGCTTTGATCGCTTCCCAAGCCGCGTCTCTGATCGCGATTGCAGATTCTTTAATTTTTTGCCAATTCATATCCCCGGATTCCTTCTACGATGCTTTTCGCTATCTTTACTTGCAGACTCTTGCTTTGCAAAAGTTTGGATTCTTTTTCATGAGAAAGATAACCCATTTCCACGAGAACCGCGGGCATGAGACTTCCTCGGAGGACCGAAAAATCCGCCTTTTTCACTCCCCTGGACAGAATTTGAGGCTGGAGCTTTTTTTTCATCTCCGATTCCAAGGACCTGGCCAAGATTCTGCTCCTTCTTTGGATGAGGGAGGACATCATTCCCGCCTGGATTCTTTTGACGGCCGAAGTTCCTTTGGGCTTAAGAATCCGGTTTTCCAATAAGGCCGTTTCCCGCGCGGATTCTGTGGATGCTGTCTGCGAAAGATAATAGATCTCGAAACCGTTCACATCCTCGTTGATGGAGGAATTACAATGAAGACTGATGAACAAAGCGCTTCCCTTTTTTTTGAGTTCCCGATTGGCGATCGCGGATCTTTGTTCGAGTTCGACGAACGTGTCGTCCGGTCTTGTTAATACGACTTCGATTTCCGGATAAACCTTCTCGAAGAACTTCTTGAGAATTTTGGCGACTTGAAGAGCGACCGACTTCTCGTTCGTTCCGTCGTTCGAGGCGGTTCCCGGGTCCTTTCCTCCGTGCCCGGCGTCGATGAGAACGGTTTTGATTCCGAGCGTTTCCGCGCCCGGAAGAACCTCCAACTCCAACACGTTTTCCTTATATTCATACCGCACGTCCTCGGACATGAGCTGTACGAACAAGGCTTCCACGATTTCGGGAGGAATCAGAAAATCCTTTTCCTTATACAATATCGGAACGGAGATCTTTTCGATCGTTTGGTTGAAGGTGTAAAAGGAGGAGCCGACTCGAAAACGGATTTCTCCGGAAGGATGTTTGATCGAACCGACAAAGGTCGCGGGATTGAACGAGGACTTTAAGGAAGGAAATTCCTTTTGAACGTCCTCAAAGCGCACATAACGTTCGGAAGCCTGCGTGGGGATGGAGACCTTGGCCGCAAGCCCCCACGCGTTGGAAAAGAATAGGATCAGCCCCCAAAGATAGATTTGATTTTTTGCCAAATCGAACCTTTTTTCTTTTTGCCGTCTTCTCGAACCGTATCGTTGATATCGAACAGATTCCGTTTGCTCTTATCGTAATTCTGACTTTGCTGATTTTGTCTGTTGCGGTTCTGTTGTTGATTGCGCTGCTGATTTCCGCCTTGCTGCGGACGTTGTTTGTCCTTATTGCCTTGGAATCGATGCTGATTCTTGTTTCCGCCTTTGTTGCCTTTCGGTTCCGAAGATAAAACGGAATCGGCTTTTTGCAGAAAGAATTCCGCTTCTTGAATCGCGGCGGCCGGTTTTTTCTTTTGGGAAGAATCTCTTGCGGGAGAATGAGAACGGGTGTGAGTTGCGTGACGTTTGTCCCCTCTTCTGTCCCGATCGTGTTTGTGCGGAGCGCGTTCCCCTCTTTCGTGAGGACGTCTTCCGTTTTGTTTGAAGTGGGTTTCCTTTTCCCGATCGTAGGAATCCCCGCCCACGAAAGGCTGAAAATCACCTGCAGGAAATTGAATGTATTCCTCTTGAACGTCCAGAACGTCGATCTTTTGTTTCAGATACTTTTCGATCTTTTCGAGTTCCACGTAATCGGACTCGGAACAAAAACCGATCGCCTTTCCTTTTCTTCCGGCTCTTGCAGTACGTCCGATTCTATGAACGTAGTTTTCCGTGTCTTGAGGAAGATCGTAGTTGTAAACGATGTCTATGTTTTCGACGTCGATTCCGCGCGAAGCCACGTCGGTTGCGACCATATAACGGTATTTGCCCGATTTGAAATCCCGGAGAAGTCTCAGCCTTTTTTTCTGATCCAGCTCGGAAGAGATTCCCGTGACGGGAATTCCGTATTTGCGGAGAGTATGAACGATCTTGGGAATATTCGCTTTATAATTCGTGAATATGATTCCCTGACCTTCTTCCTCCGAGTTGACGATCAGATTGGTCATATAAGGAATTTTTTCTTCGCGTCCCAAGTGAACGATTTTCTGATCGATTCTTTCGGTGATGATCTTTTCCGGATTGATCTGAATTTCAACGGGTTCGTTTAAGAAGCGATAGGCGAGACGCATCACTTCCACGGACAAGGTCGCGGAGAACAGCAAGGTCTGCTTGCGATTCTTACATTTATGAAGAAGCCAACGGATGTCCTGGATGAATCCCATGTCCAACATACGATCCGCTTCGTCGAGAACGAAGAACTCTACGTTGGATATGTCGATGGAACCGGACTTGATCATGTCGATCAATCGGCCCGGAGTCGCTACGATGATTCCTTTCAGTCCTTCCAAATCCTTGTTTTGGGATTTGTAATCGGTTCCTCCGATGATCGGCACCGCGCGGATTCCTTCCGAATGTTTCAGAAGTTTTTTGGCTTCGTCCGAGATCTGCATCGTAAGTTCTCTTGTGGGAGCCAATACGAGAGCGGAAACTCCCGGTATTTCTTTGGTAAGAATGGTGTGAATGACCGGCACTAAAAAGGCCACGGTCTTTCCGGTTCCCGTTTGTGCGAGACCGGTGATGTCTTTTCCTTCCAGCCCGTGAGGAATCGATCGTTCCTGGATCGGAGTGAGTTCGGTATAACCGATCTCTTGAATGGCTGAAAGTAATTTAGGATGTAGCGAAAGTTCTTCGAATTTCATGTGTGCAGCTTCTGAGCGATTAAGTGGAATGTATCACCGTAGCAGGTGAGGTCTGAGAGACGTACAAAAAGGCGGTGACTCAGTGTTTTTCCTCTCCAGCCCCGATCACGGGACGGGTGGTAGGACATCGGTTTCTTATACTCAGTCTTAAAACCGTATCCTTTCAACATTTTTTTCAAGGAGGCTGGGCTGTAATCCCAAAAATGGTCCGACGGATGCGTGCGGAACCATTCTTCGGGATTGGTTTGAAAGGTCGGACCGTATAAAGAAGGCAATCCTAAGAACAGAAACCCTCCCGGTTTGACAAGACCGGTTAACTTTTCGAATACGAAGTCCGCGTCCGGAAAATGTTCCACTACGAAGAAGGCCGCGACGACGTCGAAGGAACGGCCTTGTAGAACCTTCTCCCCTAAAAAAGAATCACAGAGAACATCGAGCCCCAAAGTCTTCCGGGAATATTCTACTTCTGCCGGAGAAATTTCCAAACCGGTCACTTGATAACCGACTTTCTTCGCTTCGTCCAAAAAGAAGCCTGCGGCCGAACCGAGTTCGAAAAGAGTGGAGCCTTTCGGATCGTGGAGCTGACCCAACATCCCGAGCCGTTTTTGGGCGAGCGCGCGGAGAGAAGCCTCGTCTTCGTAGTAGGTCTTTTGATACTGATTTTTATATTCTTCTAAAAAGTAAGAATCCTTGTATTCCCGGGTTTTGGCCGGTTTGTAAAAACAAACTCCGGTTCGTTTGCAGATCTGATATTGTTCGGGATACTGCGGATGAGGAATCAGCTCGAGTTTCGGATACATTCTCTGGATCTAGTGAAACCGGAGGGGAAAAGAAAGAAAATTCCTTTTTTCGAAACTGCTTGAAAAATCGAGTATGACAATCTTTTTGGAAGGATCTTCCCTATTCGGCAAGAAAGAAGCACATGAGCATTCAAAGCAAAATCGAATCCTTAGGTTACAAACTTCCTCCCCCTCCGCAAGCGATCGCGGCGTATATTCCCGCAAACCGTTCGGGAAATCTCGTATTCACTTCGGGACAACTTCCTCTCAAAGACGGTCAGCTGATGCAGGTCGGAAAACTGGGAGAAGGACTTTCCGTGGACGACGTCAAGGAAGCGACGATCCAAGCGAGTCTCAACGCGATCGCCGCCGCGGCTGCGGTTTGCGGAGGTCCGGACAAACTCGTCAAGATCCTGAAGATCGGAGTCTTTGTCGCTTGCAGTCCGAATTTTACCGAACATCATCTTGTCGCGAATCACGGAAGCAACTTTCTGCTTTCCGTTTTCGGAGAAGAAGGACGTCATGCGCGCTTTGCCGTGGGAACTCCTTCGCTTCCGCTCGGAGCGCCCGTGGAAATGGAAGTCGTCTTTCAGGTTGCAGATGCTCCGTAATCTTTGGAGAGACATTCAATGGAGTTTGCGTTCCGTTCCTCTTCTATTGAGAGAATGGCTCGCCTTTTATCTTTCGTTTACGGGAAGATTCACCGAGTTTTGGAAAGAAAAATCGGCCTCGGAAAAAGCGCTCTTTGTCGCGGTAACTCTTCAGTTATTATTCAGTCTTTCGACTTGGATCGAATACACGATCAATTTAGGCGGAGAAGAAACGGAAGGACTTCGTGTTTCGTCTAACTTCTATTTTATCTTTTTGTCGGCCGGGGTTTTCTTTTTCGGATCGTTCTGGCGTTCTCATTGGCTCGGTTCGTTATTGTTGAGCGTTCAATTTCTTTTGGGTTTGGGCGCGCTCGTGGGAATTTTTTTTCCGGAAGCCTTCTTTGTCAGTTTTCTCCGCGAAGAAGATTACGTTTTCAGTTGGAAGTTCTACGCGTTTTTGGGCGCCTGGGGAATTACGACTCTTCTTTCGCTCAATCAATTCTTTCAAAAAGATTAAAGTTGCGGGAGATCCTACATGGGGTGTTGCCGCGTTGCGGCCCGGGCTCGCAGCTTCGGTCAATAAATTGAATCCGTTTTTGAATTCGCGAAATGATTCGGGAATATCAATTTATTGACCACGCTTTGATCCCTAACACTTCCCCGTAAGGGAAGTGTTGCTGAGTTATTGCTGAGTTGTTTCTGAGTTCCGCTTCTCCGTAAGAAAAGCGGTATTGAGTTCTGCCGAGCTATTCCGGGTATGAGTTCCTACATTTGTGGGTATAACAAACATTCTCTTACGAGAAAAAGAATCCGCGCAAGTTGCACGACCCGTATGAGTTCCCACAATTTAAAATTTCACGACTGTTCCGACAAGAGATCCGGAAAAAGCTTGCATCAAACGGTTTTCGTACACTCACGCATTCACGAACAGATTTTGAATCACCGAAACCGAACGCAAACGAATCGCTAAAACGTCGACGCAATCCATTAAGGAAAGCTAATGTAATCCCAGGCGGCCTGTTGGGAAGAAAGCATCGTACAGTTGTGTTTGCTGTTCTCATCCTGACCTGCGCAGCGATTCGTAGTCAATCGTTGCGTTCCTCCGAACGGGGTGGCGCCACTATCCGCGTCGGTCAGAGCGCCGTTCATCCCGAAAGCGGTTTGCCAAGTATCCGTCACCTGATTCGAATTTCCGGAAATGTTAGCAACTCCGTCTCCGATATGAATCAAACCGAAAAATAACGTAGGAGAGGTCAGACCGTTCTGAGCCAACCAAGTCGCAGGAGTGGCCGAAGAGATATGATAATCCGAAACACCGCTGTAAATCGAAACTCTCCCGAGGTTCTTTAGCTTTCCTTGATACGCTGCGTGTCCGCTTCCCTGCGAATGACCGCCGAAATAAACCTTGTTCCAGTTTACCGAATCTCCGCTTAAGAACTGTCCCCAACCGTCGTTCGGACGTTTGACGACGAGATATTGAAGTAGTTTCAACAAGCGGCCGTCGATGGAATTGTTCGTATCGACGGAGACGACGTTCGTCTTATCGACTCCCGTAATAATTTCTTCTCTTGCGTTCCCGAAACAAGCGGGAGAACTTCCCGCACCGTTGCAAAGAACATTGATCGGTTCGCCGTTCGGATACATCAAACCGATGCTGTGATAACCTCGGGCCGCGCCTTCCTGAATGAGTTTGGAAACGCCGATCGGAGTTCCTCCCGAACCCGGTAAAAACACGGTAAGAATATTTTTTGCGGAGGAAGAAGGGACAAAAATCAGGTGGGGATCGTTGTATCGCGGCACGCAGGGAAACGTAAAACTCGGCAGAACGAAGATCCGGGTCAAACCGTCGACCGTATCCACGCGGGGCGCGTTCTGATATTGAGTGCATCCCAATACGCTCAACAATGCGTAACCTGTGAAAAGATCGGCATTCGGGTCTTCTTCTTTGTCTTGGATCCGTTTGCAGGCGATCGTCGACGAAAGAAAAAGAAAGGAAGACAAAAGAAGGGTTATGATCGTTTTTTTATATTCTAAATGATTCATATAGGCAAGTTGTTAAATCGACACTCCTTTTGAACTAAAAATCGTATTTTCGTTTGAGAATCGGCCCTGTTAAATCGCTCAGCCGGACTTTTTGAAGCCCGTTCTCGTCGAAATTATCGGGGTTTAACCATTTCAAAAACGCTTCTTGAATCGCGGGCCATTCCTCGTCGATGGCCGAAAACCAAGCGGTATCACGGCTATGACCCTTTAGAACATTCGCCTGTCTAAAAATTCCTTCAAAAGACAATCCGATCCTTTGTGCCGCGGTCGCGGAAGGGAAGTTGAGAGCGTTGCATCTCCATTGATATCTTCTGTATCCGAGTTCGAACGCGTTCTTCATCATAAGATACATCGCTTCCGACGAAACCGGAGATTGTCGCATTAACGGAGAATACGCCAGATGCCCGACTTCGATCGAACCGGCTTTCGGAGAAATCTCGGCGTAACTCGCAAGGCCGACCGCCCGATCGGAAGACAAGTCGAAGATCGTGAAAAACAACGGGTCTTCCGTCAGACAAGTATTCTTCATCCATTCCTGGTATTCGCCGAACGTTTTAAAAGGTCCGTAGGGAAGATACGTCCACATCGCTCCTCCGGCGTCCAAGGAATTGGCCGAGTAGAGCGATTCGGCGTGGCGTTCCGGATCGAGAGGTTCCAAGCGGCAGAATCTTCCCTGCATCGTTTCCTTTTTCGGAAGCGACGCAGGTTTCCAATCGGGAAGCGGGGTTCCGATCGGTTGGCCTAAAGAATTGGCAAATCGCGCTTCTGATTCGGAGGTTCGGATTTCTTTCATTTGGAATCGGCGAGGTTTCTTCTCCTTTCCTTCCATCCAACATTCAAACTTTATGATATTTGCAGTTCAGTCGAAAATTCCGAGATCCATCTTGGCTTCTTCGGTCGCCATTTCGCGCGGATCCCATTTCGGAACCCAGACCACTTCGACTTCCGCGTCGGAGATTCCTTCCACACGAAGCGCGTGATCCTTGACTTGTTGTTTCATTTGAGGTCCGGCGGGACAAGCCATCGAGGTGTACGTCATGTCGATTCTGGCCTTATCACCTTCGACTTTGATTCTATAAATAAGACCGAGTTCCGCGATGGAGATTCCGATTTCGGGATCTTCCACTTTTTTTACTTCTTCGTAGATCTGTTCTTCCAATGCGTTTGTAGGAGCTTCTAACATCTTCTCATTCTCCGTTTCTCTTTTTCATTTTCCCGACAAACCGTGTGGGAACTCATACAACTTACGTGGAAACTCAGGCGCTTCGTTTCGACGCTCGTTCCAAGGCGCGTTCCAAAGTGTTCCAGGGAAGAACCGCGCATTTGATTCTCGCGGGAATCTTTTTTACCGACTCCATCGATTCCAGATCCTCGAGTTCTTCTTCGAACTGCGGATCCTTATCTTCCAAAAACATATTCTTAAATCGGGAAAGAATATTCTCCGCTTGCGCCACCGTCTTTCCGCGAATCGACTCGGCCATCATGGAACCCGAAGCCTGCGAAATCGAACATCCTTTTCCGGTCACGCGAACGTCCGAAATCGTTTCTCCATCGAGATTGATCGTCAACTCAAGTTCGTCGCCGCAAAGGGGATTGATTCCGTGTTCGAATAGATCGGCCGGTTCGAGTTTGCCCCGAAATCTCGGATTTTGATAGTGATCGAGAATGACTTCTTTGTAAAGACTATCGCTTAAGGACACGGGAGAAAATCTCCTTTACCTTAATTAGACCCTCGATCAATCGATCGATGTCGTCTTTTGTATTGTAAAGGTAAAGACTCGCGCGGCAAGTTCCCGGAATATTCTTAAACGCCATAAAAGGCTGCGCGCAGTGATGTCCGACTCGGATCGCGATTCCTTCTTCGTCGAGAATCGTTCCCACGTCGTGCGGATGAACTCCCGGGAAATTGAAGGAAATCACTCCGCCTCGTTTGGAAAGATCTCTCGTTCCGTAAAGTTCGAGTCCGCCGAAATCATCGAGTCGATCGAGAGCGTAGGTCAACAATTCGACTTCGTGATTTCGAATCTCCTGCATCCCGATCGTTTCCAAGTATTCGATCGCAGATCCGAAACCGATCACCCCGGAAATATTCGGAGTTCCCGCTTCGAGTTTGGAAGGAAGTTCCGCGTATGTGGATCGTTCCTTATAGACTTGCGCGATCATATCGCCGCCGCCCATCCAAGGAGGCATCTCTTCCAAAATTTCTTCTTTTGCGTAAAGAACTCCGACTCCGGTCGGACCGAGCATTTTGTGCGCGGAGAATACGTAGAAATCGTAATCCATTTCCTTCATGTTTACGGGAAGATGGCATACGCCTTGCGCTCCGTCTACGAGCAGTTTGGCGCCGACTTCCCTTACGCGTTTTTGTATGGGGAGAATGTCATGAATCGTTCCGGTCACGTTCGACATTTGCGAGACCGCGACGAGCTTCGTTTTGTTCGTGATGATTTCGTCGATCCCGCTCAGATCCAACGTGCTGTCCTCGTTCAGAGGAATGAATTTTAATACTGCTTTCTTTTCCTGAGCGAGCATCTGCCAAGGAACGATATTGGAATGGTGTTCGAGTTCGTTGAGAACGATCTCGTCCCCTTCTTGAATTTGGGTTCTTCCCCAGGTTTGTGCGACGAGATTGATCGACTCGGTCGCGTTTCTCGTAAAGATACAAACCTTCGCGCATTGCGCTCCGATAAAACGGGAAAGACGGATTCTACTCAGTTCGTATTTTTCCGTCGCTTTTTGAGAAAGATAATAAATGCCCCGGTGAATGTTCGCGTTTTCTTCGCGATAATACTTCTCGATCGTATCGATGACCGTAAACGGTTTCTGAGAACTAGCCGCGCTGTCCAAAAAGACGAGAGGTTTCCCGTTCATCGTGGTTCCCAATATCGGGAAATCGGTTCTAATTCTTTCGGCTGAGAAACTCATATATGTCAATCCTCCAAGTCCACCTCGACGGAGTCACCCACGATTCTCACCGGATACACGGGAAGATCCTCGACCGCGGGCATACAAAGCGCCTTTCCCGTTTTTACGGAAAATTGAGCCTCGTGTCTCGGGCATGTGATTACGTCTCCACACAGTTCGCCTTCGGAGATCGCCTCTCCGTCGTGTGTACAGACGTCTTCGAATGCATATAGGTTTCCGTCCAAACTCGTGATCCCGATTCTATTATATCGGGTCTCCACTACTTTGACTTTCCCGTTTTCGATTTCGGAACGATTTGCGACCTTGCGAAAGCTCATGCGGAACCTTCCACCTTACGGACGATCAGCTCGAAAAGCTCTTGTTGTATAGAATCCGATTCAATTTCCCCAATCACTTGGCCCAAAAATCCGTCCACGATCATTCTTCTCGCCTCGTCTTCGTCGATTCCGCGGGAAGCGAGATAAAACAACTGTTCTTCGTCGATCTCTCCGACGGTGGCCCCGTGTTCGCACTTTACGTTCTCCGCATAGACTTCGAGTTTCGGAATGGACTCGGCTCTCGCGGATCGGTTGAGCAGAAGGTTGTTGTTGATTTGAATCGCGTTTACGTCTTTGCAGGAATTCGGGATATGAAGATTTCCGGTAAAGATATGATGCGCCTTGTCCTTGAACGCGCCTCTGTAAAGGATCGAACTTTCGGTATGACTTTCCTTGTGAACGATTTTCACTTCGGAATCTTGGAATTCTCTTGCGGACATCGGAGCCAATCCGATCACTCTGGCTCTCGCGCCTTTGCCGGAAAGCTGCACGTTGAGAAGATTTTTTCCCTTGTAACCGCCGGGAGTTACCTTTGCGATCTTTACGTCCGAATCCTCTTTTTGATCGGAGAATAGATTCTGAAAATGGAATACGCTCGAGCCGAAGGACTCGATTCCCACGTAGGAAAGTTTTGTTCCCGCGCCCGCATGAATCACGGTTAAACCTTGGAAGAATTTAAAGTCTTGCTCTTCGGGACATTCGTATCGTTCCGCCAGAAACGCTTTGCTGTGGTTGCCGATCTTTGCAACGACCAACGGAAGAATTCGATTCTCTTTTTCCAGACGAAACTTCACTTCGATTTCTTCTTTGAGAACTCGATCGGATTCGACTTCGAGATAGATCCCGTGCGTAAAGGAGGAAAGGCTCAACAATGTAAACCATTCTTCATTCTGTTTTTGGAATATAGTTTCCAGACTTTCGAGAAAGAATTCGAGTTCTTTTCCGGAAAGGGATTCTGCCTTTTGCAGTTTTACGGATTCGGGAAGTTTCCACGTAACCGCGTCTGCCGCGTCCGGAGCTTCGGTGAATTCTTCCGGATGAAAATTGGATAAGGGGATTTTTCTCCAAGACTCGTTTTCGGATCTCGGAATTTTTAAGGTTTGAAACTTTGCGAATACCTTCTTGCGAAAATCCTTTAGTGCCTGGGGTTCCCCGCTGCGGGAAAGCAGGTTTGAAAATTGAGTTTCCAAAGACACTTGGTTTTTAGTCTCCAGATTCTGCAAGGATCCAGTCATATCCTTTTTCTTCCAGTTCCAACGCGAGTTCTTTCGTTCCGGTTTTGAGAATTCTTCCCTTTGCGAATACGTGAACGAAATCGGGCGTGATGTAGTTTAGCATTCTTTGATAGTGCGTGATGAGCAGAATCGATCTCTCCGGAGTTTTGTTCCGATTGATTCCTTCGCTTACGATGCGGAGCGCGTCGATGTCGAGTCCCGAATCCGTTTCGTCCAACACGGACAACTTCGGTTTCAGCAAACTCATCTGGAGAATTTCGTTTCTCTTTTTTTCTCCGCCGGAAAATCCGTCGTTCACATAACGCGAGATAAACGACTCGGGCATGTCGAGGGCAGCCATGGATTCTTTGAGTTCTTTTCTGAATTCCTTGACGGGTAGTTCTTTTCCTCTTACGGATTTTACGATTGTCTTTAAAAAGTTTCCGATCGTAACTCCGGGAATGCTCGTCGGATATTGAAAGCAGAGAAAAATTCCGAGGCGCGCGCGTTCGTCGGTCGGAAGATCGAGGATGGATTTTCCTTCGAATAAAATATCTCCCGACAATACTTGGTATTTCGGGTGTCCCATGATGACGTTGGATAAAGTGCTTTTTCCGGAACCGTTCGGGCCCATGATGGCGTGAACTTCTCCGGGAAGAATCGTAAGATTTACGCCTTTTACGATCTCCTTGATTTCTCCGGAATCTCCGACTTGGATTCCCGCTCGCAGGTCCTGGATTTTTAGAATCTCGGTCACAAACGCACCTTCCCCTATTCTACCAGTCTTTTTTTTCGAAAGCAGAGATCAATAGTTATCGAGTAGTACATTGCGATCTATAATTTTTAAAACTCGGTAAATTGCTTCTACGAGACGCCGTTTAAGAAGAGATCAATAGTTATCAAACGATCCATGAAGAAGCATACTGAAGCAAAGATAATCCATACGAATCGTCGGAAGTACGACAATCCGTCCGTGAAAACGGCCGCCCCACCCTGATTGGGCGGTGGAGGAGAGGTGGCGGGAAAAAATCCGGAGAATTTCCTATATCACGGAATTCTCAAATTTCAAGCGCAATCTTTCCTGTCGAAATTTGTCGGAGGTACGACAACCAGACATAAGCGGGGAAACAAAAACGGATCTTATACCCGTTCCCAGTCCATCTTGATCACGAGAATATAATTATCGCGAAGGGTGTAGGTAAAGATTACGACTTGTTTGTGAAGATCCATGTCGTAAACCGGTTCGGTCACGGTCCATTTAGCCCCGCTTTGAACCACCTTAGCCTTGTGTCGGATAAAGAACGGTCTCCAAGCGTAATTGTTCCCGATCTCGGTCAGATCGGAATCCCATTCGTCACCCGGATGCGAACGGAAATACGTTGGAGTGATCTGATAACCGAAGATATCGCAGGCAAACACGGACAAAATTTCCGACGGCAACTCGGACAACATTAAATGGAGAACGAGAGGCAGATCCTCTTTACCGTTGTGACGAAGGGCTTCGAGTTTTTCACCAAGGGCGTCGATGACCGCTTGGCCTTTTTGAAACTCTTCCAAAAGTTCCATAAACCGAAGGCCGGAAAACTTCTCCAGCGTGTCGCGAAGAGTTCGGTTGAACTGCTTCTTATCCTGAAACTCCACCTGAGGTCTTGAAAAATAAAATCCTTGGAGAAGGTTCGCTCCCATCGAAAGAGCGAGATGCAATTCTTCCTCGGTTTCGATTCCTTCAAAGAGAAGATCCGATCCGAGTTTTTGCGACATGTCCGCGATCGCGCTTAGAACGTTCTTGAACGATCTCCTGTTCAAGCTTTCACGCATGATCTTGATATCGACTTTCATGATATCAGGATGAATATAACCGATTCTTTCCAAGTTGGAGAAGCCGACTCCGAGATCGTCGACCGCAATCTTGAACCCGTAGTCCTTGAACACGTTTACGATCGAGAGAAGTTTTTCGATGCTTCCGTCGAACTTGTCTTCCGTGATTTCCAACACGACTTCGGAAGGGGATATATCGTATTTTTCGATCAGATTGAGAACGTGAAGCCTCTTCAGATCCAGAACGTCTCCCGTATGAATCATCGAGAGGAAGTTCGGCATCATATTGAGGAACAACTTCGTTCTGAGTCCCGTATCTTTGAGATGGCGAATCGCCTTTTCGCGGATCAGCCGATCGATCTGAATCAATCGAATCGTATCGAGTTCGGGATTGTGGAATTGATAACCGAGGGAACGATATTCGTTCTTTTCAGGAGAATAAAATCTTCCGAGAACCTCGTAGCCGATGATGTTGCAGTTCGTAACTTCCAGGATCGGTTGGTAATGAGGTTGATAATAATTCTCCCCATACGAGAGAAGATTGCTTGTATCCTGGCTGTACAACATGTTTTTTTAAGAGTCCCTATACTGGAATCCACGAAGCAGGGTCCGGCAAGCAAAATTCCGAACAAAAAGCGCCAAATTAAGGAGAAGAGAAGACTACATTCTTCTTTTTTTTTTGAAACCTCTGGAAAAACTGACAATCCTAAAGGTATTCTTCATGAAAGAGGCGATCGGCCATCTTCTCAACCCCTCCACATTAGAACCCAATCTCGGTCTCTATTCAGGAACTCTTGGAATCGACAACTCCAGAGAGTATAAAACTTCTTTTTTCTCTTCCTGGAAGAAAATAGACTCCGTTTTAGTCGATTTGATTACAGAAGATTTTCTTCTCGGGTTGCGAATTTTCCGGGGTCCGGGGGCCTGTAAGGCCCTTCTCCATCTTTGGTTTTTCGAATCCGAGAATTTCAAGGACTTCGAATGGATCGGAAGTCCGGGCAAAGAATACCTATCCCGCGGCACGTTCCGCAACGGATATTGGAGTTTTACCCAAGGCAATCAGAGATTCAACTTTCGTTTGGACGATACGATCCAACAAGGGTATACGCATTCATCGATCTTAGCTTCGAACCTGAATCTTCAGCTCGACGCACTCGTAAGCACCGTTGAAAAAACGCATAAGCCCGTTTCTTCTTTGGAAGAATCCGGCAAGGACTGGCTCTTTCGTTTGATTTCGCCCGATCTCAGCGTGCGGGGACAACTCGCCTTCGACGATCAGACTTGGAATTTGGAATCCTCGGAAAAACTTTCCTACAGCATCACCACGGGTTTTGCCAACCAATCCTTTTTTCCGGAATCGAGAATCTACGGATGGGGCGCGGGGAAGAATTCGTTTCGTTTGAACTACAACAAGAACACCGGCATTCTACTTTGGAGAAACGGAATTCCCACGTTTTTAGAAACGGCGAGTTTCAAAAAAGAATCCTTATCCTATGTCCTTCATGATCCTTCCGATCAAATCGAACTTACCGTGACTCCTGTGCGGACTACGCATTCGACGATCGCCGGTTTGTTTGGGAAGAAGATTCCGATGGAACGGATCGAAGGAAAAATTTCCGGTAAGATTCGCATCGGAAATAAAAAGGAAACGATTAAGAAAGGATTCGCGATCTTAGAAATCTGATTCTCGCTTTGATCGCGGCTCTCGAATCGGTTCGGTCAATTCTTCTTTTCCCGTTTTGAAACCTTCACGATAGCCGTTCGTTTTTTACGCGTCCGTGTCCGTGCTTTTAGATTCCGAACTCTCGTAAGAATCGCCTCTCTAAATACGGGATAATCGTTCAAGGCGTTTAGAAAATCACCCTTACTCAGAGTGTATGCCTGAGAAATTCCCACGGATCGAACCGTAGCCGATCTTCTTTCCTCGGTAATCAGAGCCAACTCTCCGAAAAATTGTCCGCCTTCGGCTCTCGCGATCACTTCCTGATCGTTTTCTCCGAGAATTTCAACCGTCCCCTCGCTCAGAATGTACAGGTTATGACCTATATCACCTTTTCTGAATATAATATCGCCCGGAAGAAAAATCTGATGTTTGAGGGAAAACACGAGCGTGGTGATGAAGGAAGGCTCCGCGCCCTTCAGAAACGGAACTTTTTCTAAAAGTTCCCGATGAAGTTGGATCTTGACTTCCCTTTGTAATGGAATGGGCAAGTCGCTTAACAATTCCTTTTCGTTTTGACCGAAACCTTTCTCGATGCTGTAAAGGTAGAACTCGCGGATTTTCATCCTTAAATCCGAGGAAAGATTTCTCGCCTTTAAAAAGGAATCCACTTGCGACATTCTTTTGATGCGTGCGGACCGTTCCAAATCCAGATTCCCTAGAATACTCGCCACGTTTCCGATGATCGTGGCGTATACGGCCGCTCCGATCATCATCACCAAAATCGAATAGATCCTCTGCTCTGTAGTTGCCGGAAGCACGTCACCGTAACCTACGGTGGCGAGCGTCATCACGGACCAATACAGCGCTTTGATATATTCGTTCCATCCGGTTTTCATCCTTTCCAATTGGTCCATATAGAGCCAACCGACCGCAAACCAATGGGCGACGATCGTGATCCAAAAGCCGAGCAATCCTAAACGAAGAACTCCCGGCGACGGCTGGAATGCGAGATTCAACCTGCGAATGATTCCCGGAATCCGAACCACCTTAACGATGCGAGTGATCCCGAATAAAAGAAACAAATAGGGATGAAAAGTGAGTTCGATACCGATCACTTTCTGAGCGACCAATTCGAAAGGGAACGCGGCGATCAAATCGAAAACGAACCAGCTTTTCAAATAAGGAAGAATCATCTCCTTTCGGAAAGGAGGTCTCCGTTCCGTCCGCGCCGATTCGGGAAAGAATAAATTCACGAAAATATCGCCTAAAAACAGAAGGTCGACCAGAACGTAAATACCGCTCAAAGCAAGCCCCTTTTCGTAAAAGAGAACGATTCGAAGCGGAGACTCGACGGCGGCAAACAAAATACAAAAGAATATTATAATATCCCAAAGTATTCTGGTTTTATTTTCGGTATAAATAAGGCTCAAAGATCGTCTCTCTAAAAGGTCGCCTTCAAAGGAAGGCGTATAGTTTAGACGACGATACGATTGCTCCGGTTCCAAAGGAGGCAAACCCTTTTTTATTCAAAGAAAGGATCCCTTAAGTATTTGAACGAGCCGAGGTAAAGTGATTTCTGCTGATCGCGTTCATTCAGCACGAACTCGTGCGACCCCTTTGCGGAAGATTTAACTCAGTTAAAGCTTTCTGTGGAAAGCCTTAACTCAGCGACTCACTCTCTACGATCGTTCGTCAGATCGTAAATTTTTCCATCAGTCGTTTGACCTTTGTCGATTGTTCGTCTATCTTTTTCGCGCCCTCGTTGATTGCCTGCGAACCGGAAGAAATTTGAAGCGCGCCTTGAGAAAGTTTTTGCACCGATTCTTGAATCGAATCGTAAGCGCTTTTATTTTCCAAAGAAGAGGATTCCAAATCCGTAATATTCGATGCGACTTCGTGCATTCTTTGAGAACATTGGTTGAGACCGGACTCCTGGACTCTCATGTCGTCCAAAAGACGGAGACTGAACTCCGCTACGTTCACGGCGTTCTCTTGAATGATTTTGAAAAAATCGGAGAATTGATCCATCTCTCCGTTTCCGGAATCGATATTCGTCCGCGTAAATTCGATCAGTTCTGTGATTTCTCTCGTATTTTTCATCGTATGTTCGGCGAGTTGAGAAACCTCTTCCGCGACGACGGAAAAACCTTTTCCGTGTTCTCCGGCTCTTGCCGCTTCGATCGCTGCGTTGAGCGCAAGCATATTCGTTCTTGTGGAAATTTCTCCGATCTTGACGAGCGCGCCCTTGATTTTTTGTACGGTTCGTTTGACTTCGGCAAACGACTTCTGAACCGCGTCGACCTTCTCCCTTCCTTTCAAAGCGGTTTCGGAAGATTCCTTCGCGCGCACGGTCAAAGAGTTTAGGGACTCGGTGACGCTCGCCAAAGACATTAGATTTCTTTGAATTTCCCGTTCCAAGTTGCGGAGATGTTCTCCCGAAAGCAAAATCGTCTGCGTATTTTTTTCGACCAAACGACTCAGGCGATCGATATGATCCGCCACCTTTTGAGAATCGAAGGCCTGCGTCTCCGATGTTTGTAAAAATTCCTGAGAAACTTTCGCGAATTCCTGACCGGCCCTCTCCGAACTTTCGACCGAGTTGCGCGCTTCGATGATGATTTCGCGCAGAGACGTTTCCATTCTTTTCAAGAATTCGAGCAGCTCGCCCATTTCATCCAGACTATCGATATCGATTTGATTGTTCAGATTTCCGTTTTGAATTTCGGACGCGAAGTCGATCGCCTTTTTTAAAGGAAACATCACGGACTGAATGATGGATCTGGAAAACCACACGCCTGCGATCAGGGAAAGAAAGGAAAGAATGCTGATCGTATATAAGGACAACGTTAGTTGTGCTTCCGCGGTTTCCTCGCTTTTGCGCGATTCCAAGGCTTCGAACTCGATCAGCTCCTTGATAACGCCGCGCATCGACGCGCTCAAAGGATGAATTCCCCGAACGTAAAGGATCTGAGCTTCCTGTCTGCGGTTTTCCATTCCGAGAAGATGAATCGTATCCGTGTATCGCAGAAGATCGTTCAAACCTTCCCTCAAAGAATTCAACTTTTCGACTTCCGTTCTTTCCAGATAATAACCGTTCAAACGAGTCAGGTTCGCTCGGATCTCGTCGATGAGAACCTTCACCTTCTTGTATTCTTCTGCGGATAAGACAGAGTCGATCGTGGAAACTTTGGAAGAAAGCGTAAGTTCCGCGAGAATCAGTTTTTCCAAGGTCAGGTTCATCAACTGAAACTTAGGTTGAGAGTGGTCGATCATGGATCGAATCGCCTTTCGATACGTGAACGTATTGTAGACGATCAACGCGGACGAAAGAATGAATACGCCGATGATCGCCCCGAAGCTGAAGCGCAGTCTCGTTTTGATACTGATACGATTGAGTAGGTTCACCGATTACTTGTTTTTGGAAAGATAATTGATATACGAGATCACGTCTTTGATCTGCTCTTCCGAAAGTTCGTCCTTCCAAGGCGGCATAAACGGAGAACGGTTCACGCCCGCTCCGCCTTTTCGGATGATTTCTTCCTTTTGAGAATCGCTTAGCTTCGTGATCGTCAAGTTTGCCGGGGGAGGAACCTTGCCGGTGGCGAGTCTTCCCTTTCCGTCCGCGGATTCACCGTGACACAAAACGCAATACGTGCGGAACACGATGCTGCCTCGGATCACGGATTTATCCTTGGGATTCTCCGCATTCACTCCTGGATGTGCGGAAACAAGGAGCAATAATATCAAAATATTCGAATATACTTTCATCATTGAACGTCGATCGTCATCTTCATATCGGGATGAATCGCGCATTGAACCGTAACCTTTCCGGCCTTTTCGAATTTCACCTTTTGCGTCTGTCCTTTGGCGTACGATCCCAAGTCGAAAATCTTAACCGGAGAAAGAGAATAGACGTTGTGGTAAAAGGAATCGTAATTCGGAAAACTTACGATATCCCCCACTTTGATTTTAAGGGATTCCACCGTGAAATTTTTATTCTTTTGTCCCACTTCGTGTTCCGCTGCGGACAAAGTCCCCGCAAAAAAAATTAAACCGAACAGAACAACGCTCCATCGAATCGACATATAAAACTCCTCTGATATTTTTTTACTGTTATCTCGGCAACTCGGGAATGGAGATGATCCGTTTCTTCCCGGTCAATGATTTCATAAACGCGACCAAGTCCGCTTTTTCCTGAAAGTTCAGTTTGAGCGGGGCCATATTCGGATCGAGATTCGACGTTTCGTCCCCTCCCCGATCGTAGTGCTCCACGACTTCTTCCAAGGTCGCATAACTTCCGTCGTGCATATAAGGCCCCGTAAAATCGACGTCCCGCAATGTGGGAGTTTTAAACGCGCCTTTCATGGATTTAACCGGAACGATCTTAAATCTTCCGACATCCTTTCGATTCGATTTCAGACCGATGTTGTGAAATCCGTTGTCCGTAAAATGATCCCCTTGATGGCAGGACGCACAGTTCGCCTTCCCGTTAAAGAGCGCGAAACCGCTTTGCGCCGATTTAGAGATCGCGTCCGCATCCCCTTTTTTCCAACGATCAAAGGGAGAATCGGCCGAGATGATCGTTCTTTCGAAATTCGCGATCGCTTTGGCGATCGTATTCGCGCTGATTCCTTCTCCCGGATAAGCCTTCGCAAAGAGGTCCTTGTATTTTTGAATATTCTTTAATTCTAATACTGCTTCGTCCAAATTCTGATTCATTTCATCGGGAGAAGCGATCGGACCGAGGGCCTGCGCCTCGAGATTGTCCGCGCGCCCGTCCCAGAACATCTTATTCCCGAAAGCCCCGTTGAGAATGGTCGGAGTGTTTTTTCCTAAAACCTTCATTTTATGGCCGACCGCGGTTTTGAGTCCGTCCGACCAACCGAGTCCCGGGTTGTGACAAGTCGCGCAACTGATCCAGTTGGAACCGGAAAGAATCGGATCAAAAAACAATGTCTTCCCCAGAAGAATCCGATCGGGCGTCGGTTGATTGTCCGGAGGGAACGGATAGGCTACGGCTTCTGCGGGATTCGCTGTTGTTTCACCGGGTTTATCCGTCGCCTTAGAAATTGCCGATTTCTTCTGCTGTTCCGTTTCGGATGTGCAATGCGTGAACGTAAAAAGACTGAAAATAAGAATCGGAACAAACAGAATGGAAGACAAGACATACCTCGAAAGGACATTTGTTCGAGAAACGTCCTACTTTTTCGTTGTTTATATCATACAAGAAATGTTGGAACTCCTTCCACTTGGTTTATAATTTGAAATATTCTCAGTTATAACTGCAGGGGAATTCGCCGATTCTATCGTTTCGAATGAAATATTATCCTTTTCTACTATTCAACGAATCGAATTTTTATGTCAAACACACTCAAACAGGGGATAAAATTCGCGCTAACCCGCGAAATACGTATTCTTAAAATATAATATAGGAGTTCACTGGAGAATTCCTCATAAACCCGAAAAGAAATTTCTTATTTCTTAGGTTTTTGTTTCGATCGGTTTGTCGTTTTTTTCTTCGGCGTTTTGGAAGAAGAGTTTCCGTTCCATTTGAGTTTCAGCCGCTTTAATCCGGACAACATCGCGTCTCGAAAGGCCGGATATAAGTCTAAAGCCTGTAAAAAATCCTGTTTGCTCAGAGTGTACATCTGGGAGATTCCGACGGAGCGTATCGTTGCGGATCTGCGTTCTTCCGTGACCAAAGCCAATTCTCCGAAAAACTGTCCTTCCCCCAGCGTTGCGATCACTTCCGCGTCATTCCCGGAAAGAACTTCCACCTTTCCTTCGCTCAGAATGTAGAGATTATGACCGATATCTCCTTTGTGAAATACGATGTCACCCGGTAAAAAGATATGATGTTTTAAGGAGAACACGAGATTTGTAACGAGAGCGGGATCGGCTCCCTTCAAAAAGGGAACCGTTTCCAGAAGCTCTCGATGGAGATGAATCTTCACTTCTCTTTGCAGCGAAATCGGCAAGTCGTTTAACAATTCTTTCTCATTCTCCCCGAATCCCCGTTCCATGATATACATGTAATAGTCGCGGATTTTTCTCCGGAGAAAATTAGGAAGATTTCTCGTTCGCAAAAAGGAATCGACCTGCGACATCCGTTTCAACTGGGCCGCGCGTACTAAATCCAAATTTCCTAATATACTCGCGATGTTCCCGATGACGGTCGCGTATACGGCCGCTCCGAGCATCATGACGAGAATAACGTAGATTCTTTGGTTGGTCGTTACCGGTAGCACGTCTCCGTAACCGACCGTTGCGAGCGTCATCACGGACCAATAAAGCGCTCTGACATACTCGTCCCAACCCGTCTTTGCGGAAACGATATCGTCCATATACAACCAGCCCACCGCGCACCAATGGGCGACGATGCTGATCCAAAATCCGAGTAATACCAAACGCAAAACTCCGGGCGCTGGTTTGAATGCAAGATTGAGTCGATGAAGAATCGCTGGAATCCGCACGACCTTCACGATTCTCGTGATCCCGAATAAAAGAAAAAGATACGGATGAGAATTCAGTTCGATTCCGAACAGCTTTTGTGCGGCGATCTCGAACGGAAACGCCGCGATAAGATCGAAGACGAACCAAGTTCGAAGATAACGATCGATCTTTTCACGCCGGATATAAATCCATTTTCCGCGGAAATATTCGGGCGAGAATATGTTTACGAGTATGTCTCCGAAGTAGAGAAGATCCACCAGGACATACAGGCCGTTCACCGCAAAACCTTGTTCGTAGGTCAATACGATCCGCAACGGAGATTCTATCGACGCATATAAGATGCAAAGAAAGATGACGATGTCCCAGAGGATTCGCAGTCGGCTATCCGCATTCAGCAAACTCATGCACGAAAGAATAGCTTAAGTTGCGCCGCTCAGAAAGCAACTTTTGAGTTTTGTTGCGAGCTTTAGAAAGAAATTATTTTCGATCGGTTGAAGTTGCGAACCGAAATCCGATCCGCAACTTGTTTCGTATCAAGCGCCGAGGATCAGATCCAGAACGACCTTGCCGTCCACTTCTCCGGTGATCGGATTCATGGCGCGCTCGGGGTGAGGCATCATACCGGCGATCTTGAAATTCTTAGAAGTGATTCCGGCGATCGCGTCGAGAGAACCGTTCGGATTTTCACCGTAATAACGGAACAGAATTCTTCCCTCGTCGTCCAATTGTTTGAGAACATCGGATGTCGCATAATAACAACCGTCCGCGTGTGCAATCGGAATTCTCAATTCTTTCGAAGCGTCCAAGGAAGTCGTGATCGGGTTGTTTGCAGAACCTTTTTTCAAGGTCACGGTTTTGCAGATGTATTTCAGGGTTTTGTTTCTTGTGAGAGCGCCCGGAAGAAATTCCGCTTCGGTTAATATTTGAAATCCGTTGCAGATCCCGAACAGTTTTCCGCCCTTATCCACGTGTTCCTTCACCGACGTCATCACGGGAGAAAAACCGGCCATCGCACCGGAGCGGAGATAATCTCCGTAAGAAAATCCTCCGGGAAGGATCACGAGTTCGTATTTCTTATCGAGTTGATCCCTGTGCCAAACGCGGTCGACTTCGGCGTTGTATTGATCTCTCAAAACGCGGTAGATGTCCGCGTCGCAGTTGGAACCGGGAAACGTAATGACCGCAACTTTCATAGTTTTTGAATATTCGCAGAATATGTTTCTATAACGTGATTTACGAGAATCTTATCGCAAAGTCTTTCCACGTCCTTTCTCGCGGCGTCTTCGTTCGGAGCGTCGATCTTGAGTTCGATATATTTTCCGACTCTCACGTCTTGCACCGATTTTTCGCCGACTTCGGAAAGAACTTTTTTCACCGTGCTTCCCTGAGGGTCGAGAACGGATTCTTTGAGGACTACTTGGATTTTTGCGATGTACATGAAAGAATGAGATCCTCTATCTTCTGATATTTTTCTCTCAGCTCCTGAATCAATCCGGCCGGGAGATCGGGCGCAGGCGGCATCTTGTTCCAGCTCGTAGTTTCCAGATAATTCCGAAGGATCTGTTTGTCCAAACTCGGCGGAGAAATTCCCACCGAATACGTATCCGCAGACCAATACCGGGAAGAATCCGGGGTGAGAAGCTCGTCGATCAGAATGACCTGTCCGTCCAAGATTCCAAACTCGAATTTGGTATCACAAAGAATGATTCCGGCCCTATCTACCACTTCAGAGGCCCGGTTGAAAATGGAAATCGATTTTTCCTTTAGAATTCCGAACAGTTCCTTTCCGATCCGATTTTCCATTTCGGTTTCGGAGATGTTCTCATCGTGGCCTTGATCGTTTTTGACCGCGGGAGTAAAAACGGGTTCTGGAAGTTTTTGGGATTCTTTCAAACCCTTGGGAAGAGTCACGCCCGCGAGAGTTCCCGCGTCCTTGTATTCTTTCCAACCGGAACCCGCGATATAACCGCGGACCACGCATTCATAATCGATGCGTTTGCACTTCTTTACAAGAACCGAACGTCCTTCCAGATCCGGATGATTTTGAAACGGAGCGGGAAACTTCTTCACATCGGTTTCCAAAATATGATTGGGAATATCCCGAAAGAATTCGAACCAAGAAGTCGAGATTCGGTTGAGAACCTTTCCCTTATCGGGAACAGGCTGCGGAAAAACGACGTCGAACGCGGAGATACGATCCGTGGAGGAAAGAATCAACTTGTCCCCGAGATCGTAAATGTCCCTGACTTTTCCCCGGTAGGAAGGATTCGGTAAATTCATAACTTCAGCACCATCATAGCGATATCGTCATCATTCGTTCCGCGGTCCGAATGCGCAAGAATGGATTGCATCATCGACGCGAGAATGTCCCCGCCTTTGGAAACTCCGTCCTGAAAAATTCTCTTCAACTTTTCTTCGCCGAGAATGTTCATTGTTTTGTCCGCGATCTCGGTGGCGCCGTCCGTGTATAAAAGAAGATACGAACCTTTTTCCAATTGTACGGTTTTGAATTCTTCGCTTACGTTGATTTCGATCGGGATGATAAGAGGTCCCATCCCCGGAAGAGTCGTAACGACCCCGTCCTTAAAAAGCATCGGAGAAGGATGACCTCCGTTCGAATATTCGAAGTGCAGATCCTTGTGAAGAATTCCGTAAAAGAAAGTGATCGAAAATTCTTCGGGAAGAATTTTTTCGAGATTGTGACGCAGCGTCCGCACTTTCTCCTGCAACGTTTGATCGGGAGAAAGACTGGAAACCTGCATCTTCAACATCGCCGCGAGCAGGGCCGCGGAAGGACCGTGACCCGAACAATCCGCGATGAAGATATGAAGACAATCGTTTTCGATCCAGGCGTCCGTGTAATCTCCGCCGATCTGCATCAAAGGTTGGAAGATCGTGCTTAGACTTACTCCGCTCCATTCCAATTCCTTTTCGGGAAGAAGTTCCTGTTGAACCTTCCGCGCCATGATCAGTTCCTTTTCGTAGTTCCGCTTTTGTTCTAAAACTTCGTCCTGAAGAATTTTAATCCGAATAAAGGCGCGGATCTTTGCGATCAATTCCCTCGGCTGAAACGGTTTGTGGATGAAGTCGTCTCCTCCGTGAGAGATCGCTTCGTCGAACCCGAGTTCGCGGTTGATCGCGGTGATAAAGAGTATGGGAAGAAGTTTGAATCGTTCGATTTCTCTGAGTTCCTTGCAGAACGAAAAACCGTCCTGCCCCGGCATACTCACGTCCAACAAAAGAATATCGACCCGATTGGTCAAAAGCACGTTACGCGCATCGGCAGCGGATTCGGCGGTGAAGATCTGAAACCCCAAAGGTTTGAGAGTATGTACGATCAGCTTTAAATTGATCTCGGAATCGTCTACGGCGAGAACCGTATAAAGACTGTAATTCGTAGCCGTGGACAATGCCGATTACTCTTCCCTTTCCGGCAGGCTTTCTCTAAGATCCTCGATCTTAGCTAAACGATAAGCGAAGCGGATCAATACCAAAAACAGAACATGATACGCAAGAACTCCGAGCCAGAAACTCATGCGGATATCCGAGTCCATTCCTCCCTTGCCGAGAACCGATTCGGGATGATTTCCGGGATTGTCGATCCAACGGATCGCTCCCCAAGTGATGACCGCGTTCACCGCGCAGAGAATACTCAAGAACGCGGAAAAAAGTTTTTTCTTGGTCGCGTCGGTAATCAATATTCGAAAAACGAAATATGCGATCAAACTGATAAACAAAACGGTGAAGGATTGAAGTCTCGCGTCCGTTTTATCCCAAGCGACTCCCCAGGCGCTGAAAGCCCAGATTCTTCCGGAAAAGATAACTCCGATCGCGAACAAAAGCGCGACCTGATTTGCGGCGAGCGAAAGAAGATCCCATTTGGATTCTTTGCGGATGAGATAAACGACCGCGAACACGAGGGAAAAAACGGGACCGTACAACGCAACCCAGGCGACAGGAACGTGAAAGTAGAAAATTCTGTGCGCGGTTCCTTGTTGTAAAATCACGTTCGGATAATTGAGCGAAAATAAAACGGCGGTCGGAAAACCGATCAAAAAGATTGCGGATAAAACCCAGTCCCAAATCGGATGAGCGATTCGAATTTTCATACGAAATAGAGTATTCGCGGGAATGTCGGTGGAATCAAGAAGATTCTTCAGGGTTCGTCGCCGGAAAGTTCCAAAAGTAGAATTCCGATTCCCGCGTAAAAGGCGCAAAACGAAAGTAAGATGGCGAGACCCGGAATCGGATCAAAGACAGGCATACGTTCGAGCTTTCGTTCGGCTTCCATTCCGAAAAGAAGAATCGGAATCGTAAACGGAATCATCAACAAGGGAAGAAGAATTTCCTTCAACCGCGAAGAATCGCTGATATGACTCAAAGCCACTCCCAAAAAGGAAATACAAAGAACTCCCGGCAAAAGAAAAATCAGATTCACCGTAAGGTCTTTCCAACCCAAAGGAAACGCCTGAAAAAAAACGGATAATAAAATCATTAAGTAGATCGCGGCTATCGTCAATCCGGTAAACACGGCAAGAGACTTTGCTAGAAAACGCATCCAAATCGGAAGAAACAGAGAACTGATTCTCCCTCCTCCGCTTTCCCGTTCCTCCCAAGCGGACTGACCGATAAAAACGTACGAGGTCAAAAACAGAACGGACCATTTGATTCCGATCAAAGTCTGACGATCGAGTTTACCGGTCTGCTCTAACGCATAATTAAAAATGAATACGATCGAAGTGATCAAAACGAGAACGGAAAGAATTCCGTTGATCGCCCTTCCTAAAAGTAGAAACTCCTTATGAAGCAGAGAGAACAGTTGTTTCAAGATTTCCCTCCCGAATCGTCAAAGTTTTCGTCGCGCGTGAAAACGGAATTCCCGGATCGTGCGTCACCATCAACACCGCGGAGTTCGCGGAATGTTCCTCCAAAAGACGAACGGCGGTTTCCAAACCCGATCGATCGAGCGCGGTAAACGGCTCGTCCAAAAGAATCAAATCTCCTCCGGTCAAAAGTGCGCGAACCAGCGCGGCCTTTTGTTTCATTCCTCGGGAGAACGTAAAGATCGGATCGGCTCTTCGAGTCCAAAGTTTGAACGAACGCAAAAGAGTTTCCACCTTCTCCTTGGGAAATTCCATTCGTGCGATGGAAAGAAAGTAACGAAGATTCTCCTCCAAGCTGAGGGAAGTATAAAGTCCGAGTTCGTGACCGAGGTAAGAAATCTGCGGCGCGCTTGTGACGACGGAATCGGATTTTAGAGTCGTTGCGGAACTCCGATTTTCTCCAACACCGGGAAACGAAATACAATCCTTATGATGACCGTGATTTAAAATCGCGCGAAGCAGAGTCGTTTTTCCGGCGCCGTTGTCGCCCCGCAGCAAAGCGAGTTCTCCTCGGAAAAGGGAGAATGAGATCTGTTTGAGAATCCGTTTTTTTCCGATAGAATAAGATAGGTCTTTGCAGACGAAGAGCGCTTGTTCTTTAGATGGCAAAGCCGGTTCCTCTTATGAAACCAGAGTCCTCTCCGAAACGGAATTTACAATGCGTTTTTTATGCGCGGTTCGGCAGAGTTGCGACATTCTTCTTTAAACAGCGAAATTCTTTTCCGTTCGTAATCGCATTCTTAATCGAAATCCTTTTGAACACCGCGCTTTCCGCGCAGATCCAAATCGGAGGTCAATATTATACGGACCTTCTCTGGGGTGAAAACGAAATCCTCTCTCCCGAATACTACAACGACGGATCGTTTTTAAGAACGGATCAGGACTTCATTCTCGCGGCGGGAAGAAACTGGAAAGGAAATCCTCCTCCATCCAAAGGAAGTTTCCGGTTTGAAGAAAAGGAGATTCCGAACTGCGGACTTTTCAACAACGAAGCGGTCAAACTTTTGGAAACGGGAAAAAACGAAGAACGACAACGCGCGATTTTGATGCTGGAAGAAGGGGTTCGTTTCGATCCGAAATTCTTTCCGTTCCGTTACAACTTGGGGCGGGCGTATCATCTCGAAAAGAAATACCGGAAGTCGATCACACAATTCGAATATGCGAGCGCCGAAATTCCCGAATACTACCGAACGTACATCCATCTCGGAACGTTGTATGAAATCATGCGCGAACCGATCAACGCGACGATCCTCTGGAGAAAGGCGGTTTCACTTAACAAATTTCATACGGAAGCGTTATTGCTTTTGGCGGATCATTATATCCGAACCGATCTCCGGAACCGGGCGCTTCTGTATATCAAGGAAGCGTCTCGAATCGACGAACAAAGTCCGGACGCGAGAATGGGAAGAGCGAGAATCGAACTTCTTTCCTCCAAGGATCTCTACGCGTATCGAATCTTCAAGAACACCGAACTCGTGGACGACCTCGGACAAAAGAAACAATACAACAAGAAGTTTCACTTCTTCTACGCCGAAACGGCTAGTAAGGTCGGCGATTATGTCACGGCCGCCGATCAATACGAACAACTTTTGAAATATCCGAACGATCCTTTCTTTTCGGAATTTTCCTATAAGGTCATAGAACGAAGAAGGGATCTCGCCAAACGATTCGCCGAAATCAAGTCCCTGGAAGAAGAAAACAAAACCGAGTGAAAAAGGTTTGCTTTTTTCAATTTTCTTCCGTTATCTTGAACCTTGGAGGAATCTATGAAAAAAATCACCTGGCTCACAATCCTGCTTTTCCTCCTTAGCATTCCTGCGTTCGCGCAGAATAAAGAGAAAGGGCAGGACGACCTGAGTCGTTCCGATGTTTTTTCTGAACAGGGAAGTTCTTACACGAAGTCCCTCCAGAAAATCGTCAGAGATCTGGAAAGCACGATCAACGAAAGGCTTACAGATTTGGAGAAGAAGCACTCTCTTCTCGTAATTCTGAGACCGGAACTGGAAAAGGTGCAAACAATCGTCACGGAAGACATTCCTTTTACTTTCGACGAAGGATACGAGAGCAACCTGCTCAAGTATGTTCGTTTCAAGTTTGAGGGCGGCAAAATCAAGGAAGTTGAACTTGCCTCTGAGAAAAAAAGAATTCAGTACGAATTCGCTTTTGAAAACAAAAGACTGATTTTCTCTCCTCCGGACGTATTAGCATCTCAGGTCAGACTTGAAAGATTCGACAAAATAGAGAATACGAAAGTGGGAGATATCTCTCTGGAAAATCAGATCAAAGCGCTCAGACTTTTAGAGTCCAGCCTCAGATCTTCGATTTATCGGATCGATATCATGATCGCTTTGTATAAAGACAAAAAAGACAGAAAAAATCTCTATCAAATCGATATCTGATCAAACGCGGAGGGAGCTCAAGTCGGTCGCACGGATGAGTTCCCCCGTAAAAACGCTCTTGTAATTCGAAAAAACTTCCTTCGTTTTTCCAAAATCCAACAATTTACCCTTTTCTAATATTCCAATCTGATCGCAGAATCGTTTCGCCGTTCTCAAGCTGTGTGTGATGAGAAGAATGGTGATTTTCCGTTCCTGAGCGATTCTTTTTAAAAAGATCAAAACCTCGTTTAACAAAATCGGATCGAGTGCGCCGAGAGCCTCGTCCAAAAAAAGAATCTTCGGTTCCGCAAGAAGAGCGCGTAAGATCGCGGCGCGCTGAAGTTCGCCGCCGGAAAACGAAAGAACGTTTCGGCTTAGGTCCTTGTTTGCGAGTTGAAAGGACTCGAGAAGATCGGCAAACGATTCCTCCCCTCTCTTAGCGATTTCCCCTCCGAGAATGCGAAGCGGTTCCTTGAGGGCTTTTTCCAAGGACCATGTCGGATTAAAAGTCGCGGAAGGATCTTGAAACACCGGTTGCAATTGATGAATCGGAATTTCTTTCCGTTTCTTCCCGAAAAAGAAAATCGATCCGCTTTGTTCGAAATCTTTCGAAGTCGGAATTCCCAAAATCATTCGAAAGAGAGAGGTTTTGCCCGAACCCGATCTTCCTAAAATTCCGAGAATACTTCCGGGTTCCACTTCGAACGAAACGGAATCCAAGATCGTTCTTGAACCGAATTGCAGATTCAGTCTTCGAACTTCTAATGCTTTACTTGGATCGGGCATTTTCCCAGACTCGTGGAGTCCGTCTTTCAAGACAAGAATTTTGAATCACAACAACTCTCCTCGATCGCGCAGAGACGCGATCAACTCGCGGAGCGCGCGTTCCCTTTGATACGAAGAATCCGTCCACTCGGAGTAAAGATTCTCGCGAACGCTTTCGGTCCAGATGATTCTTCCGGTTTGAACGTCGATACAACGGATCGAAAACGCGAACTTACCGTCGTATGTCTGACGGCTGTAAGGAACGTATTCGAAGTGATCCATCAAAATCAAACGATCCGCTTCCAGAAGTTTACCGAGTTTCAATCTCGAGTTTTCGGTGATTCCCGATAAGGACAACTGAATCTCGGAGAGAACCTTATCCAAACGGTTCCGTTCCACTAAAAGAATTCCGTGTTTGATGAATTTTTTTTCCAACTCCGAATACATGTCCGTAAAAATCCGCGAACCCGGCTCGTCCGTTTTCGCAAGGGAAACGAACGCGAAACGATGCGCTTCGTCCTGCGTAAAATGAGCGGACAATTCCTTCAGATGACCGAGATCCGCTTTGAGATCCTGTTCGAATTGCTGAAACGCAACGCGCATGATCGCGAAATTCTTTTTATTCTGCGAATGATCGAACCGATCGCTGAAGATCGGAACGATCGGTCCCAAAAGCAACGGAGCGATTCCGAAGATGGATCGATGTTCGATCGGATACTTGTAACTTTTGAGAACCTTGTTCGTTTCCTCTTCGTACAATTCGAACTCCACTCTTCCGTTCGTTCTTTCGATCATCGGAAACAAACCGATCGTAACGATAAACGGAATGATGGACAACACGGGAGGTTTGACTTCTTCCGCGGAGGAACGGATTCGGATCTGAATGTGCGCGTTCGGATTGAGAATGAACAAAGAGCTCTTGCGGAACTGCGAAAGAATCTCGGAGGAATAATAACTTTCCACGTCTTGAGAAGCGACGGAAACGTTCAGGCCTTTTCTATGCATGTCTTGCGCGGCCGTTTCTCTTCCCGAAGGATCGAAATCGATCCGAACGGGAACGCTTCCGTGAAACCGATATTCCCTCGGATTGATAAGCGACTTGGCTCCGAAACCGTCCCCGCTTACGTTCGCGTGATGCAGATAACATCGAAAAAACGGAACGGTAAGAAAAACCGCGAAGAGGAATTTCCAGATATGCGAACGAAGTAAGAACGGATTTTTCATAATTCAAAACCTAACACGAAATAACGCGGATCAAAAAATAATTTCCGCAAAAAAGATCTCGAAACTCTAACGAGCCGCGAACGAAAGTCAAATCAATTCGGAAACAGTCCAACGGATATAGGGCAAAGAACGTCGATATTTGACTTGCCCGCACGTCGCAAAACGGTGGAATCAGAATAGAATGAAAGTAAAAATCACGGAAGTAGGTCCGAGAGACGGACTTCAAAACGAGAAACGTCCGGTTTCCACGGAGATCAAAGCGGGTTATATCGAGCGGCTCGTCAAAGCGGGTTTGACGCATATAGAAGCGACTTCCTTCGTAAAAAAGGACGCGATTCCTCAGTTGGCGGACGCGGCCGAACTTTCGGCCTTATTGGATTTGAACGGAAAAATCCGTTACTCGGCTTTGACTCCGAACGTAAAAGGATACGAAGCGGCAAAGAACGCGGGTTACAAAGAAGTCGCGGTTTTCACCGCGGCGTCGGAATCATTCGTGAAAAAAAACATCAACCGAACGATCGCGGAATCGATCGAAGGGTTCAAAGAAATCTTTCAACTCGCTCATCGGGACGGAATCCAAGTGCGAGGCTATGTCTCGACCGTGATCGATTGTCCTTACGAAGGAAAAATCAATCCGACAAAGGTATTGGAAGTTTCCAAAATTCTTTTGGATCAAGGCGCGTATGAAATCTCACTCGGAGAAACGATCGGCACGGGAGTTCCCGCGGAAGTGGAGAAGTTGTTGGAACTCCTACTGAAAGAAATCCCCGCGGACAAACTGGCCGGGCACTTTCACGACACGTATGGAATGGCGATCGCCAATGTGGAAAAGTCATTTTCTATGGGACTTCGCTCCTTCGATTCTTCATCGGGCGGATTGGGAGGATGTCCCTACGCAAAAGGCGCCGCCGGAAATTTAGCGACCGACGACCTCGTATATTTTTTGGAAAAGTCGGGAGTTCCCACGGGAATCGATCCCGGACTTCTCTGGGAAGCGTCCGCGTTTATGGAGAATGCGCTCGCCCGAGAATTGCAATCCAGAACGTATCTCGCCACCAAAAAGAAACGAGAGTCTTGAGCTCCCCTTCTTCTCCCCAAAAAATGAAGAAGGTTCTGGAAAGAATCTTCTTCGAATACGAAACTCCCGAATATCTAACGACGGATCCGATCGAGTTCCCGCATTCGTATTCCGATTTGAAAGATCGGGAAATCGTCGGACTTATATCCGCGCTCTTCTCGTATGGGAACGTCGTCGCGATCAAAAATCATCTCAAACATCTTTTCGAACTCTGCGGGAACTCCCCGGTTCGATTCCTCTTAAACGAAGAACTCGAAGGTATCCGCAAAAAACTCAAACCCTATCGATTTCAAAAATCGGCCGATACGTTTCTCTTTCTGCAAACGATCCAAGAGGAAATTCGAAAAACGAAATCGAATACGTTGGAGCCTTTATTTTCTCTTCCGCAACCCGGAGAATTCTCCCTTTCCGCAAAGGAACAAAGATCGCTCGATCAAAGCGGAACCTTACGACAAAGAATCGTCGCCTTCCAGCTTCGATTTCTCGAAACTTCTAAAAAAATCAACCGACAACAAACGCAAAGTTACGGATATAAATTTCTGATCGGACAAGGACCGAGTTCCTCTTCGTTAAAACGATATTCCATGTATCTGCGCTGGATGGTTCGGAAAGAATTTCCCGACCTCGGAATTTATACTACGATCGATCCGAACGAACTGCTCTATCCCTTGGACGTTCATATTCAAAGAATTGCAAGTGTTTTGAAGATCAGCTCCAGAAGCACTCCGGACTGGAAAAAAGCCGAGGAAATCACGAACTTCTTTCTAAAACTTTTCCCGAACGATCCCGTGCGGGGAGACTTTGCCCTCAGTCGATTGGGTATATTACGAAAATGTAAATCGAAATACGCGAAGGAATTATGCGAAACCTGCAGAATCAATTCGATCTGCAAGGTTTACGAGAAACGGCCCGGAGCAAGCCGGGATCGGTTATTCGACAAACAAGCCCGGACCTGAAAGGCTTTTCCGGATTAAGGCAGTTTTTTCAATTTGCAAGCGGAAGCCGCGATCAAACCGGAATCCGTATTTTTTGTCAAAATGATCGCAGAAGAAATCGAATCCGCACAATCCTTCACTTTGGATTTTTCATACCTTTCCGACTTATCACTCGCTGATCCGGTGATCCCCGCCGCCGAAGTAATCAAACTCAGCGTGAAAACCGACGAACTGGAAGAACGGGATGAACTGCTCGAAGCGCTGGTCGGTAAACTAAGCAGCCCAAGGAGCACGGCCATATCGATTTCGACGATCGCCTCACCCGCAGTCATCGTATCTTTTCCAGCCAATTGATAATAAGAAGAACAAGAAGTCTGAGTCACAATCAAAAAGACCGAAACGATCATAACGTTGAAAAAACGAAATACAAAATTCATACAATCCTCGCTGTTTTTAATATCCATCGGACGTCCCGACTAGGACACGGCGTCCAAAAAAAGTATTTTAAGAATTCCTAAATTAGGAAAAACGCAAGTAGCGAACGATCGGCGCCGACTCGTTGCATGAATGATAAAAGGAAAAATATCGAACCGAGTTTTAGAAAAGAAACGGTGAGGATTTTTGGAAAGTTTAAGAGTGGTACCGCCAAGGGGAATTGAACCCCTGTTCCAAGAATGAAAATCTTGTGTCCTAACCACTAGACGATGGCGGCTTGTAAGAACGTTCCATTGAGTCGTCGGGGATTCGAACCCCGGACCCATTCCTTAAAAGGGAATTGCTCTACCAGCTGAGCTAACGACTCGAAGCGTTACGAAATACACGATATTTTTCGAGTGCGGTGGGTCAATCAAAAACGATGAAAAAAACTCCCGATTCTTAAAAAGAATCTCCGTGAATCGTATCCTTTCGATCAGGTCCCGTTGAAACCAAATTGATCTTCACTCCGATGAATCTTTCGAGAGTAGAAATATAATCCTTACACTTTTCGGGAAGTTTTTGAAATTCGCAGATGCCGGAAATGTCGGATTTCCATCCGGGGAATTCTTCGTAGACGACTTCCACTTTATCCAAACCTTGCGAAGGAAAACAATCCAGCTTCTTTCCGTTCAACTTGTAGCCGACCGCGACGGGAATCTTATCATAATCGGAAAGAATGTCGATCTTCGTCAAAGCGATGGAAGTGATTCCGTTGATACGAACGGAGTGACGCAGCATTTCCGCGTCGAACCAACCGCAACGTCTCGGACGTCCCGTGGTCGCGCCGAATTCTCCGCCTTTTTGACGAAGAGCTTCTCCCGCTTCTCCCAAAAGTTCGGTCGGGAAAGGCCCCTCTCCGACTCGAGTCGTGTAAGCTTTCGTGATTCCGATCACGTGTTTCAGATGTTGAAACGGAATTCCGGTTCCGATCAACGCGCCGCCCGTGGTAGGATTGGAACTCGTAACGTAAGGATAAGTTCCGAAATCCACGTCCAAACCGGTTCCCTGCGCTCCTTCCAAAAGAACCCGTTTTCCGTTTCTGAGTTCGGAATCCAAGTAATATGCAGTATTGATAATATTCTTTTTAACTTTCGAAAGGAAGAATTTCAAACCCTCGTTGATGTCGTTGTAGGAAACGGGCGGCATTCCGTAGAGTTTGTCCAGTTCGCGATTCTTTTCTTCGACGAGATGTTTCAAACGGGCCTGGTAGGAATCGTCCAAAAGATCTCCCACTCTCAAACCCATTCTCATCATCTTATCGGCGTAACAGATTCCGATTCCCTTTTTGGTCGTTCCGATCTTGTGTTCTTGGCTTACGGTCGTTTCTCTCGCTCCGTCGATCTGAGAATGATACGGAAACAGAAGATGACACGCGTCGCTTAACAAAAGCTTGTCATAAACCGGAAAACCTTCCTTTTGAAGCCGATCGCATTCTTCGATAAAGAAAAGAGGATCGAGAACGACGCCGTTTCCGATCACGCAAATCGTCTGATCGTAGATCACTCCGGAAGGAACGAGGTGAAACACGTATTTTTTTCCGTGAACTACGACCGTATGTCCCGCGTTCGCTCCGCCTTGATAACGAACGATGATGTCCGTGTCCTTGGAAAGAAAGTCGATGACTTTGGCTTTTCCTTCATCCCCCCATTGGGTTCCTACTACTAACGATGCGGGCATAGTTTTTCCTCAAATAGATGCTTGGTAAGATTGCGTTTCATGATTTGGAATCGGGAAGAGGCGTTTTCAAAGAAGCTTCCAAAGTGTTGACCACGATCGCGTAGCCGCTCGCGTTTCTTTGCACTCCCGAAAACATTTCGTAAAGATGATCGTACGCTCCGCCCGTCAAAACGGGATCGGGAGAACCTTGCAGATAACCTTGAAAAACGAAACCGGTATAATAATTCAGATCCCGCAAAAGGGAGAAGTCGATACAAAGATCGATCCTTCTTTTTTTGGATTCCCAGGCTTTTAGGATCCAGGAAGTTTCTTCGAGAACGACGTTTAAACTTTTTTGAAGTTCGGATGAAAGGGAATTCAGGTTCAAGGATTTCTTCAGCGAATCCAGATCGAAGTTCAAAACGAGTGCGTTTAACAAACGGATGAATACGGCGCTGTTTTTCTTTTCTCCGAAAATCCGTTCGATCTCGTTTCCGTTTTTCTGATACAGCAACGCCGAAAGAATTTCGATCTCGTTCGGATTCAATTCGAACTCGCGGACGATGGAATGAAACAGATTCACGTTTCCTAAAACGAGGGTCAACGGATCTTCCAATGGAAGAAGCGAAACGATCTCGTCCAATTCTTCCAAAATTTTGAATGTGTTTTCCTTTCCGGAAGCCCCGAGCGATTCGGCGCCGATCTGAAGAACCTCTTTACGGGAAACGCTTCCCTTAGCGCTCTCCCGAAAAACTCTTCCGACGTAGAAGATGTTTTGATTCTCCTTTTGATGGGAGAAACCGGCCATACCTTTGACCGCCTGAACGGTCAGGTCGATGCTCGGAGAAATCTCGTTTCCGGAAAGATCACGAATTCTGAATAAAGAGGAAGAATCGGGAGCGGAAACGGTCTGAAGAAACGTGGAACTATAATCGAATGCGGGAAGGAAAACTTCCGAGTAGCCTTTTTTTTTAAGAACACCGGATACGGTTTCGAGTAAGATCCTTCTGTCCTTGCTGTCTTCGGGGCCGAGAAAGTGAAACCCGTCGGGAATCCATTTTTTCTGGCTGGGTTCTGGGAGATTTTGATTCATGTTTTGGAAGACTTCGATTCCAAAATACAGTTCAAAACCGAGACGCCAGATTTCAAACCTTTTTAAAAAAATAGAATGACAATTCCCATTGCAAACGGATGATTATCAACCTAATCAATGGATTCTTTCCATCGCAAGATTTCTATCCATGACATCGATAAGTCCTTCCAAAAGGCCTTTCCGGGCGGTTCCCGGCGCGGTGAGAATCCAACCCGACGCGAAAATTTTCTTTTCGTTCGGAGCAACCGAAAACGATCCTAACTCCGATCCCTCTTTCATAGAACATATCGGAATGCGAAGAATCCGGATTTCCGTTTTAGGAAAAACACCGGCTGTTAAGAACTTATTTTTGAACGGACCAGGAAGGTATTTAAATGGCTGAGAAAGAATCCAGCGTCGGTAAATGGCAGAAAGAATTTTTTGAAAACATCCACTTATTCAAACGTTCCGGAATGACGGAAGAAGAAGCCAAAAAGATTCTTCAGAAATTCTTATATCTCTCTTCGGTAACACCGATGCCTCCGGTAATGGACGTGTTCAAAGAGCCGAATCTTTTGGAAACCGTCGGGGTCTACACTTCTCCGGAACAAAGATCGAGAGAATTTATGATGGAGTTTCTTTCTCCGATCATGAAGCAGTTCACCGTGGAAGGTGTGGACAATCTCAAGGCCGTCAAACCTCTCATCGGAAAATATCCGATCACGCTGATCTCGAATCACTTATCGCATCTCGACGCGCCTGCGATCTTTCATCAGTTATACAATTGTTCTCCCGAAGGAAAGGCGATCGCGGAACAACTCGTTTTTATCGCGGGAAGATTGGCGTATGAACCCGACTTTACCCGTCTCGGTCTTTATATGTTCGGAACCCTTCTCGTTTGTTCCAAAAGGGATATGGCGGATAATCCGAGTCTTTCGGACGTGATGACCAAGATCAACATGAGAGCCTTCCGTCATTCTCAAAAACTTCAATCCGAAGGAAAGATCGTCGCGATCTTTCCGGAAGGAACGCGTTCCCGAGACGGACGACTGATGCCGTTCGTGGAAACGGTCTATCACTACGTCGCCAACAAAGTCATCATTCCTATCTCCCTCGAAAAGACGGATAAGATTCTCCCCACTACGAGTTTACTGTTCAATCAGGTGAACGGAAAACTCGTAATCGGCAAACCTGTGTTAGTCGGCGAACTTTCCCGCAAACAGATGGAAACCTTTCCGAAGGAAGTGGAGCAACTGCAATTCCCCGAACACGGAGATAAAAAGCAGTTCCTCATCGACAACCTCGCGTTGCTCGTCGGTTCCAACCTGAACAAACACCAACACGGAACGTATCGAAATCTTTATAAAGGCGACGTCGCCGGAAAGAACATTCTCATCAAGGTTCCGAAAGAACCGGAAGAAAAGATCGTCGTTATCGGAGCGAGCAGCATGTCGATCGCGGTCGCGACTCTTCTTGCAAACAACGACGTTTTGGTTTACCTCTATCATCCCGATCAGGCTTACACAGAACAATGCAATACGGAAAGAAGAGAACTGAAATACTACCCTCTTTACAAACTTCCGCCGAATTTGATTTTTACGTCCGATCCGGAAGTTTTAAAAACGGCCACTCTCTTTATTCAAGGAACCAACCCTTGGGAGCTCATCAACGTTTATCCGGAGATTCAGCCTTTCTTGAACAAGAATAAGGCTCCGTTCTTCAACGTTGTGAAAGGGTTCACCAGTACCGGTTTGATCTTGGACGAAGTGCAGACCGCATTCGGTTTGGAGGACGATCGTCTCGGCGTGATCGCGGGGGCTTGTTATCCCGATCAGATCATGGAACGGAAAATTTCCGGTTTCGAGATCGCCGCATCCAACGCGACTCTCATCCCGAGAGTTCAAAAGCTGTTTACGACCGGTTACATCTTCCCGCGCCCGGCGAGAATCCCGACCGACATCAAAGGGGTTCAGTTAGGCGGTGCTTTGAAAACGATCTACGCACTCGCAATGGGAATCGTGGAAGGTTATTTCACGCAAACCCTCGGCGGCAACGTGGATAATTCCCTCTTTCATTTATCGAATCGTTTCTTTTCCGAAATGACTGCGATCGGAACGAAGATGGGCGGACAACCGGAAACCTTTCTCGGACTTTCCGGACTTACGGACTTTATGCTTTCCTGTTTCGGAACCGATGCGAAGGACAGAAAAACCGGATACGATATCGCGTATGGTTCTCCTTCGGAAAGAATGTCCAACGGATTTTACGGTTTGAAAGTGATGCCGAATCTGATGAGCATCACTCCGGAAACTCCTGTCCTCGCGGCCGCGTATGAAATCGTGATCAACAAAAAACCGATGCAGCAGGTCATTGAAATGATGGAAGGAAGACTTTCGAGAGTTTGAAGAGAAACGAGCGAGCTAAACGTTACAGGTTTGGCTCGCGCATAACAAAACCGATCGACATACGGCTCTCAAATTCTTGAATCTCAAGAAAGAGAAAAGAAGGTCGTATATTGCAAATCCGTTCTTAAACGCAAGCCTATCCCGCAAAAACTACAATCTACTTCGGTTTATAGTCAGAGTAACTTAGTTGCAAGTATGGGGAACCGTTAGACTATATTTGAAAGCCAGATAACATTCCGCTTTCACTCGATCCGCAGCGCTGAGTCCCTGATTGTAGATCAAAGTTTCCGCAAGTCTTCCGTCAAAACCCGATCCACCGGAATAAACGCCGAGATACGTTAAATTATTTCCGACCGCATTGTACACGTTCGTAGTGTTTTTCTGCAAACTTCCGTTCAGATACAGAGAGGTTCCGGTTCCGGAAAATTGCATCGTAAGAATATGAGCCGCGTTGGTAGCATAAGCGTTACTTTGAAAATCTCCACCACTGCTGTTGATCAAAAGCTGACCGTTGTAGAATTTCAGATACAAGGTCACGCCTCC
>NZ_QHCU01000001.1:465000-467500 GCF_003545925.1 Leptospira yasudae
TTTCGTTGGATACATCCGGAGGATCGTATCGATGAACGATTAAATCCAAGCCGAGAACTTCTTCCCCCTTGGATCCTTTCGCCACTACTTCATAAAAAGCTGATGTAATGGCTTCTTCTAGTGTTTCAGTAATCTTAGTTTCAAAGCGCACATCCCTGGAGAAGCTGTTAGAGCTAACCAGAGAGGCCTGCACCAGTCCGCTTGAGATTTTTTGATCAAACGCGGTATGCTGAAATTCACCCTGTATGACCATTTTTTTCCAAAGCTCAAACCTTGCAACTTTTATCCCGCTCACGTTGATTTTGTGAGAATAGAATTCTTTGAGACGCGATAAAGAGACTTCCAAATGCAATTCTCCGAGTCCGGAAAGCTGCATTTGTCCCGTTTCCGGGAGAATTTTGATTTCCAGTCCTTCGTCCATCCAAACCAGAAGCTGCAGAGCCTTCCAAAGGGAATCCCTGTGTTCATCCGTTTCGGGTTCGATGAGAATTTGAAACTGCTTTCGGATCGGAGTGAGTTCCGACCTATATTCTTTTTGCGGGGAAGAATACAGAACATCCCCCGGCTGAATCGAATCCAGCTCGGGAACTACGATGATTTCCCGGGCAAGGACGCGGCCCGTCTCTTCTATGTCTCTTGTGGAAATGTAATGCAAAGAATCCATTTTCCCTTGCGAGGAAGCAGACCAGAATTTCTGATTTTGTGGGAACTCCTTCGACGCAAGGACGTACACGATTCTCCCTAAGTCCGGATGAAGTTCGCGTTTGAAGGCGATCCCCAATTCTTCCTTAGGTCGGAGCTCCGGCTGAAAGGATTCCGACAAAAGTTCCAGAGCGCGGAGGAGTTCCCGCACTCCGTCCCCGTGCAAAGCAGCGCCTCCGAGAACCGGAAAGAACTCTTCTTTCCAAAAACCCCGAGCAAAACCTTTCCGCGCCAGATCCGCAAGGTGATCGGGATTTTGCAGATATTGTTCCGACAAATCACCATCCCATTCCAGGAGCGGGAGCAGAGATTGGTCGGAACTGCGTTCTTGAAGCAGAGAGAATTCTCCCCCTTCTTTCCAAAGGAGAATCGGCTCTTTGCCCAAAACCGCTTCGAGATCCACGAGCGAATCGGTGATATCGATCCCCTTTCGATCCAATTTGTTTAAGAAGAATAAAATCGGAATCTTGCGTTTACGGAGCCACTCCACATTTTGCAGCGTCTGCGACTTAAGACCTTCAAACGCGTCGATCAACACGATCCCGAGATCGGCGACTACAAGAGACGCGCTCGTTTGACTTTGAAAATCGAGATGCCCCGGGTTGTCCAAAAATTGAAATAAGACCTTGGGTTCTTTCGCGTTCGGCCAGAACACGCGCGCAAGAGTGGATTGAATGGAGATTCCGCGTTCGATTTCCTCCTGCAGATAATCGGATTCGGTCGTTCCCTCTTCGATGGTTCCCGGACGACGAATTCTTCCCGTCTCGAAAAGAATTCTTTCCAAGAGAGTGGTCTTGCCGGCGTCGATATGAGCGAAGATTCCTATGTTTAATATTTGCATGGCGGCGATCTTTGTTCGTGCGTTCGAATTTTTAAATCCGTCGTTTTCCCGGCTTGTCAAAATCGAAAGAATTCGGAAGATCCATTGGTTTTAGATCTTTCTAAAAATTCAAAAATAATTTTACGGTTCTTTTTACGGAAATTAAAACGATTTCAAGAGCCGGTCAAAGAAGTTTATGCATCAGTTGTTTGTTTGGAAAGAATTTTCAATCTACAGCGGACCTTCGTTTTCCACCACACGACATAGTCACTTCTTCGTTCAACTCTGCATCGCAAACGAAGGTGAATTCCGACTTCGAGGTAAAAACGGAATTTGGAGATCGTATCGGGCGGCGCTCATCCCGTCGGGCGTCAGTCACGAAACCGAAAAATCCGACCGAAATTTTACGATCGTTTTATTGGATCCGTTATCGTTTCAAACGGGACTCTTTTCAAAGATCGACGAAATCGGAGGAGAACCGGGAATCGACGTAAGCGAGAAATTCTCTTCCGAGGACATTCAATTTTTATTAAGTATTTTCAGAAACGCTTCGGAGGATTCCAAAAAGAAGTTTTTGGATTTTTTCGAAAGCAAATTCGAAATAGGCGAACAAGGCTCGGAACTTACGAACGATAAATCGAATATCAGAAAGTTAAACAAGAAAACGAATACAGATCCGCCTTACGCCAAAAAATCGAACCCGGCATTGTTCAGACTAAAAGAACCGAACGCTCCGATCGATCCGCGCATCTTAGAATGCATCGAAATTTTATCCTCCGCATACGATTCCCCTTCCTCGTTCGAAAAAGAGATTTCGCTTTCGGAACTCGCAAGCCGAGTCAAACTTTCGCCGGGTAGATTCCGTCATCTATTCCGGGAAGAAACAAATATTACGTTTTCAGGATATAAGCTCTGGCTCAAAACCGGGAAGGCGATTCTTTCCCTTGCCGGAAAACCGGAGCTGACGGCCGCCGCATA
>NZ_QHCU01000001.1:477500-480000 GCF_003545925.1 Leptospira yasudae
GTCTCTGGAAAGACCGCCTGGTCCGAGTGCGTTCAATCTCCGTTTGTGAGTCAGTTCCGCGAGAGGGTTGGTCTGATCCATAAACTGAGAAAGCTGAGAAGAACCGAAAAATTCGTTGATCACGGCCGTGATCGGTTTGATCGAAATGAGAAGTTGAGGAGTTTGTGTTTCGATCTCCTGAACCGTCATTCTTTCTTTGATTACTCTTTCTACTCTGGAGAATCCGGTTTTGAGTTGGTTGGAGATCAACTCTCCAACGGAACGGATCCTTCTGTTTCCAAGGTGGTCGATATCATCCGGATAGTAGTTTTCCGTTTCGGAGAAGAGGTTCAGAATGTAACGGACGGTTTCGATGATGTCCGAAGGTCTTAGAACGCGCGCCTTTTCACCGGAAAATTCTTTCGGATTGTTGAATTCGAACTTAGAATTGATTTTATAACGTCCCACGTCTCCGAGATCGAAGGTTTTCGGAGAGAAGAAAAGACGGTTCAGTTCCGCGGTCGCGTTTTCGATCGTGGAAGGCTCGCCCTGACGCATGAGAGAATGGAACTTGAGGATCGCGTCCTCGTAGTCGTTCACTCCGTCTTTTTCAAGAGCGTTGATCAGAATCGGATTGTCTTTTCCTTTTGGGAACTCGATCAACTCGACTTCTTTTACTTTCATCTCTTTCAAGATCGAGATATTGTCTTCGTTGATTTTGGAACCGGCTTCGAGCATTACCTCTCCGGTTTCCATGTTGATGATGTCGTTGATGGTTCTTCTTCCGAGAATCTTTTTCAGATCCTTGGAAGTCGCGCCCGCGATTTTTTCCTTACGGGAACTGTAGAATAAACGAAGAACTTCTTCGTTGGTTCCGTGTCCTAAGGATTTGATGAGAAGAGTCGCCGGGAATTTTTTCTTTCTGTCGATCTTTGCGATCAGAATTCCCTTGTTGTCCATCTCGAACTCCAGCCAAGATCCTCTGTAAGGAATCACTCTGGCGGAGAAGACGTCTCTTTCCATGTCATAAGAAAAGAAAATACCTGGAGAACGGTGAAGCTGAGAAACGACGACTCGCTCCGCTCCGTTGATGATGAACGTTCCCTGCTCGGTCATCACGGGAAGATCTCCCATGTAAACCGTTTGTTCGCGGATTTCTCCGGTTTCTTTGATGATCAGTCGGATCACCGCTTTTAACGGCATCGCGAAAGTCGCGTCCGTATCCTTACATTCTTGTGGAGAACGTTTCGGTTCCCCGAGAATGTAATGACTGTATTCCATAATCATATCGTTGTTGGGACTTTCAATAGGAAAGGTTTCCCGGAATACAGCTTCTAACCCTTGATGCTTTCTTTTGGTTTCGTCTTTGACGTCGGTTTGAAGAAACCAATCGAAAGAACGCTTCTGAATTTGAATCAAGTTAGGAAGGTAATCCAGATTCGTGATTTTTCCGAAATTTACCCGTTTTCTCTCTACTTGACCGTACATTCTTTGTGCTCCCTATCGATAAATGAAAAACTATGACCTGTATTCAATGGTTGGATTCGTCCATCCCGCTTTTTTTGCAAAATGGAGAATTCCGACTCTCTCAGCCTAAGACATTTTCCCGGAAATGATACCAAATTTCTGAAGGCTGTAAATACAATAGAACAAGGAGGTACCTGAAAACCAGGCCTCCTTGCCGTGAGTGAAAGGATTTTTGAAAGCTAGCGCTAACAGAGCTCTAACGAAACGATTAGCTCGCTTTGAGTTCAATCTGTGCGCCAACGCCCTCGAGTTTCTTTTTGAGGTCATCAGCTTCCGCTTTGGAAACGCCTTCTTTAACGGCTTTTCCACCAGCTTCAACGAGGTCTTTCGCCTCTTTCAATCCGAGTCCGGTGATCTCTCTAACGAGTTTGATCACTTCGATTTTTTTATCGCCAAACCCTTTCAGGATGACGTTGAAAGTAGAAGCTTCTTCAGCAGCCGCTCCGCCGGCAGCAGGGGCAGCTGCAGCAGCTACCGCAACTGGTGCTGCAGCAGAAATGCCGAATTTATCTTCCATTTTTTTCACGAGGTCTGCAGCCTCAACTAAGGTTAGTTTGCCAATTTGCTCTAATAGCGCTTCTGTAGACATTGTATGCTCCTTTGATTCCGTTTAGTCGTTTTGCTATTTTAAAAAATACGTTATGCGTTGTTCTTCTCTGCCGTCGCTTGGATCGCTCTTGCAAGAGACGCGATGATCTGGTTGATACCGGATGCGATCGTTCTCGCAGGCGCGTTGATTCCACCGGCAATCTGAGCAAGAAGTTGTTCGCGGCTTGGAAGACCTGCGATTGCCTCTACTCCGTTTGCGTCGAGAACGGAACCGTCCATATAACCCGCTCTTACGATCAGGTTCTTGTTGTTCTTCGCGAAATCTTTGCAGACTTTTGCGACGGTAGGAAGGTTATCGTTTGCGAAGATCGCTGCGAGAGGTCCTTGGTATTCGGGTCCGAAAGAAATATTCTTATCTTTGTGGGCTCCGGATTCTTTCAAGGCT